>JBQCJO010000625.1:0-2163 GCA_051952735.1 Rhizomicrobium sp. | reverse complement strand
TGAGCGATCGCTAACCAAAATGGGATAATGGCGCGCTCGACAAGTCGCTTTTGACCCAGGAGAAAGGCGCGACGTCGTTACGATCATGCCAGACTCCGCGTTCTCATTTTGCACGTCCGCATAGAGCGCCTTCACAATCACTTTCTCTACGGCTGCCTTTTGTCGTTTGCACTGCACAATCAGTTGAGCAGGTCCATTCACATCCGCACCAGGCTTCCAAGCGCGAATGTCTATTCCGTCGTCATTGCGCCCGCTGCCTAGCTGCACGCTGAACCCAGCACGATCGAAAAACTCAGCCGATAGCTGTTCAAATTTCCGCCAGTTGATTTGGTCAATCTTCGAGAAGTTTCGATTGAGATAGTCAATGAATCGCTGATCAAAAAAATTGCCATAATGAGCGTCTAGCTTTTCACTATCAAACAAACTCTTTAGCTCAATAACATTCTCCCACTCCGACTCTTCAGGGCCGAACCAATCTATTCGTGCGGTTTCGTAAGCAATGTGGTCGTCCAACAACTCCAACGCCATCTTCCCACCGACCGCACCGAAGGCTTCGAAGCAACCTTCGAGTAGCGGAGTCGGGTCGAGCATCCTCTCGCCCTCTCCACGGTCAATGCGCTCAATCTCGCTTTTCATCCAAGCAAGGTGTCGGCGACTTATCTCCTGAGCGATTTTGTGCAACTCGGGTTCACGTTTATAAGCATGAAAGAAGCGAACGCCGGGCAAATGGTTGACGGGCCTTTCCAGCCTGCCGAGCTTATAAAGAAGACCTTCGACCATGCTTTGGTAGACAATCGATTCTATTCGAAAATAATCTTCGTCTTCGGCACATGCATATTCCGAGAATTCGTCTATTTCCGCGAAAAACGCGTCAATATCGCGTCGACTTAACGCGACACCGGCCTTTACGCCGATGATTTCGGCCAAACTCTCGTATAGTCCGGCCCCATGGATGTGTAGCCTGCCCAAGGAGTCTTCCCCACCAATCAGTCGCTCGATAAATCCAGCAGTGATATATCTCTGTGCGGGCCATTGTAGCCAGCATTTCTGCTTCACAGAGTAGTCGCTCGTGCGCCCTTCACAAGATTTACTTCTGATTAAAATACAGCGGTCAAGTGCGTTTCGCTTTCTTCGCCCACGCCAACGCATCTTCCAACCGATCATTCCCCCAGAACAACTCATCGCCAACCGTGAAGCTCGGCGCGCCGAAGATGCCGCGTTTTATGGCTTCGTCGGTCTGCGCTTTCAGTGCGTCCTTGATCTCTTGCGAGTTCGCGCGCGCCCATGCCGCGTCCGCATCACCACCAACAGCCTTCACCAGTGAGCGCAGCAGGTCTTCGTCGGTGATGTCGCGTTGTCCGCCGAAGTTCGCGCTGTAAACGGCGCGGGTGAACGCGCCGGTCCAGCCGTCTTTCTCGCCCGCCAGCGCAAGGCGCGCGGCTTTCAATCCGCTTTGCGGGAAGCGGAAGGGCGGAAGCTTCAGCGGCAAGCCTTCCTTCGCGCAGATGCGCTGAAGGTCGCGCCACATGTAAGCGCCCTTCACGGGATAGATGTTGAACGGGCTGTCGTTCCAGCCCTGCGCGTTGAAGATCGGCGCCAGCAGAAAGGGCCGCCAGCGCAGTTCGACGCCCGCATCATTCGCCAGCCGCTGCGCGCGCATCGCCGCCGGATAGGAGTAGGTGCTCGCAAACTCGTACCAGAACTCGATCATGTGGAGAGCGTAGAGCATTTTCCTCCCCCGTTTACGGGGGAGGGGGACCGCGAAGCGGTGGAGGGGGTGATGGTGCGCCACGGCCCCCTGCGCTTCGCTGCGCTCAGCTCCTCCCCCGTAAACGGGGAGGAAAGTTAAGTGCCTTCGCCACTTGACTCCTCAAATTTATGTTCTTATTTTGTTCTGTACGCCCGACGAGCAGGAAATGGCTCTCCGGGATGGCTTTGCTTTGCCTTCTATGAAGGGAGGCAGGGGAACCGGGGAGGGGGGTGTTGTGAAACGTGACTTCAAATGCGCCGCCGCACTCCTGTCCCCAAGATGTTGTGTTTAAGCGAAATCCGCAGAGAGAAAATCGACATTCAATTCGAAAGCAGTTCGAGGGGGCGGCCCCCCTCCCGTAAAAACCGCTCAAAACTGAAATTCAACGTTCAAGGAATCGCTGGGGAAAGGAA
>JBQCJO010000624.1:0-2640 GCA_051952735.1 Rhizomicrobium sp. | reverse complement strand
AGCCATCCCGGCGTGCTCAACGCCGCGATGACCGACGAAGCGATCATCGATGCGGAAGGCGTCGCCGCCAAACCGCTTCTCGATCGTTGGGGTCTCGATTGGGGGCAGACGCTTCGCGAACTTGTCGCCGAAGGTCATGCGTTCAGCGGTTACGACTCCGAGATCGTGGGCAACGCTATCCTCGGTGCGATCCACCAGACCGCAAGCGAAGGCGCGCGCTCTGGCCGCAACCGGGAAGCGGTTGTGAAAAACCTCACGCGCTTTCTCGTTCGCGCGCTTGCGCCATAGCGCTTGATGCCCCCGCCGAGCGCCTCATCCCAAGGCGCCTCGGTCGAAGCGTCAATCTCCCATGTGATAGGTCAGGCCTGCCAGGATGCCGTGATCGGCGAAGTGCTGATGCACATTCGTGCCGCCCAGCGACAGATCGGCGGCTTCGCTTTGCGAGAAGCGATATTCGCCGAACACCGAAACCTTGTCGGAGATGTTCGTGCGCAGTCCCGCCTCCGCCTGATAGGCCGGCTTCCAGTTGCTGTCATGCGCGCCATTGATGCTGGCGCCGACATTCTGCGTGCCGACACCGATGCCGACATAGGGCGTGAACTTGGTGTCCGGCATCAGATCGTATTGCCCATTCACCATCAGGCTTGTCGATTGAAGATGACCGCTGGCCGATGTGCCGCTGATGCTCGACAGGTTGGATTGCTGATGCAGCGCGTCGAGTTCCACGCGCGCGCCGTTGCCCATGTCGTAGCCAACCGCGCCGCCATAGGCGTAACCGGTGTCGAAATTCTCGTGCGACGTGGTTCCGCCGCTCTTCAGTTGCAGATTCGGCAGCAGGGAAACGCCGCCTTCGCCGGAAACGTAATAGCCCGGCTGGCTTTGCGCCGATGCCGCGCCCGCAAAAGCCAGGCCGGCAATGGGAACACTGGCCGCGGCCAGGAAAAGTCGATGGATGGAACGCATGTGATACTCCTCGAAACGCTGGCTCGCCGCCCAGTGCGGACGAGTCATGCCAAGGCTACGCGGGAAGCTTCGCCGGAGTTCCTTCAATTCGATGTAACGTATTGAAAGATATGTCTTAATTCGTCGCGCGGTCATGGAGCCGTAATGAACGGGTCATGCCTGCGATTGACAGGTTCCGGCCCGCTGACAAACTATCAGTCAGAGGTCACGCGCGCGAAACAAGCGCCGGGCCGGGAGGAACGACGATGACGAAGCTCACCTACACCACTGCCGAAATTCTCGCCGATCATCCTTACGCAAAACCGCATGTCGAAGCGGGCTACACGCTCCATGGCGGCTTCGATGCGCAGGGCCATTACATCTCGCCGCGCACGCTGAATCGCTGGCCCGCCATTCGCGCCTGGGAAGACGCGCTGAAGGCGTACGGACACGACATCGTGGATTCCTCGCAGCAGCTCATGACGAAGGGCAGCTATCCCAGCATCGCGCAGCAGAGCTTCCTTCTCGATCTCGGCCTTGGGCAAACCTTATGGGATTCGCTCAGCGTCACGGGCGTCGTCGAAGCGCGCGGCAAAATGCTCGCCACCGCCGAAGCGCCGGATTTCCAATCCGTCGTTGTCGAAGATATTTCGCAGACCGCAACGGCGCATTTGAACAAAGGCCTGTTGCGCGCGCATGGATTGGATGAAGGCGGCGATGGCGTGCTCGGCGGCCATGACGCCATGTGGTTCGCGGTGCGCGACATGCTGTTCGGCAAGCACGCCTATCCGCATGCCGAGGTGCCGGCCTCGCTTTCGAAGCCGGACACCGGGCGCCTCATTCCGCAATTGCCGCCCGATTTCGAGCGCTGGATCCTGCTGCTCATGAACGTGCTGATGATCGAAGTGCGCGCAGAGAACTTCTTCAACTTCTGCACCACGGTCATGCGCGATCCGCACAACTTCACCGATCGCCGCGACGTGGCGATGCATGCTGCCGATCTCGTGGACCGCATCCGCCAGGATGAAGCGCCGCATGTCGGTTATCTGACGGTCGTGATCTCCGAGCTGCGCAGTTTCACGTTCAGGACAGTGGACGGCAAGCACGTGAAGGGCGCCGCGTTCATCGATCCGGTGTGGCGCGGCATGGTGCAATGGCATTCGGTGACGAATGTCGATTGGGACCGCGCCGAGCGCCGCAAGGAATTCCAGCAGATGTTCGACAAGCGCGGGCAGGGCGCGGAACTGATGCACAAGTTCGACAATCTCGGCCAGAAGGAAGCCGCATAATGAAAGAGTTTCGGGGCAAGACCGCGTTCATCACAGGCGGCGCAAACGGTATCGGCCTGGGCATGGCGCGCGCCTTCGGTCACGCGGGCATGAACGTCGTTCTTGCGGATATCGACGACAAGCTCGCAAAGAACGTTGCCGAGAAACTGGCGTCCGAGCAGATCAAGGCCGTCGGCGTGCATTGCGACGTGTCCGAGCGCGCCAGCGTGCGTGAAGCGGCGCTCGAAGCGGTCGCCGCCTTCGGCAAAGTCCATGTCGTCTGCAACAATGCCGGCGTCGCCGTCGGCGGGCCTATCGGCACCGTGAAAGACAAGGACTGGGACTGGATCATCGACGTCAATCTGAAGGGCGTCGTCTACGGCACTGAAACCTTCGTGCCCCTGATCAAGAGCCATGGCGAAGGCGGGCA
>JBQCJO010000623.1:0-2393 GCA_051952735.1 Rhizomicrobium sp. | reverse complement strand
AGTGAACCCAAGAGAGCGTCCCGGACAGATGCTCTATGCCAGGGTTATTTTCCACATGGCTCTCGGCCTGATGCGCAAACTCAGGCGCGACGGCACGGCTGGCAGAAACGACCGCGCCTCGTTCCGCAACGCACTCATGTTAGCGCTTCTGGTGTCCAGCCCGCTGCGGCGAAAGAATCTCGCGGCGCTCTCCATGGGCACGACTCTGCGCCAATCTAGCGACGGCTGGCGTATCTATTTTCCGAGCGGGGATGTAAAAAATGGCCGGCCCATCGACTATGAGGTAGCTCCAAAACTAGTTCCCCTGCTGGAGTTCTATCTGCACGACGTCAGGCCTACCCTGCTCGGCATGAACGCGAGCAATGCGCTATGGATCAATGCCTATGGCAATCCCATGAAAGACCATGCCCTGTGGCTGAGTCTTACGGAATTTACCGAGAAGCACTTTGGCGTACACATCTCCCCGCACGACTTGCGTAGCGTTACAGCAACGATGCTCGCGCACGAGAGCGAAGACCATGCGCTCGCCGCTGCTGCACTTCTCGGACATCATGACTCGCGCGTCACCGAGAAGCATTATCTCAAGGCGCGCAATATCGAAGCTTCGCGGCGCGCGAACGAAGTGCTGGAATCTGTCAGGAAGCGAAGCTTGGATGCCGGAGGGCGCTCCAGCTTTTGATGGTCGTAGATCGTAAGCACGAAAGATGTCCGGAGTTAGCACGAGGAAACAACACGGCTGGCGCGATAAACGTCGTGACCACAACTACGGTATAAGCGCGAGCAAGATCGAAGGCGCTATTAGCCTGCAATCTTCACCACCTTCTCTGCCATCGGGCGAATTTGCCGGGCGGACTCAATGGCGGCAGAACCGTTTTCTGCCGTTTTTAATGAGAACATTGCTCCACCCTCATTCGGTGTCGCCCTAAGCCTCCGACTTAAAGCCTCGGCAAGCGCTTGATCTTCCACCGCCACAATCACCTGACGTCCCGTTCTACGAACAGCGGAAAGGACCTCAGCAAGGTTTAGTGCGCGGTAGTCGTCAATGTGCTGCACGGGATCGTCCATGAGCAAAGATTGCAAATGGCACCACGGTCTCGACAGGTGGATGGCGAGCAGGAAGCCGATTCCAGCAGCACGCCGCTGCCCACTGCTGAACATGAATTGCGGATTGTATCCGTCGCCGACCGTGAAGTTCAACGACGCACGCACCTTCCCACCGAAGTCCGTCTCGATCTCCCGCCAATCGGCATGTGGCCTTAGTCGGCGGTAGAATTCTTTCAGAAGTGGAAGGACGATGTCGAACTGCTCGTTGAGCATTTCGTTGACAATGGTCTTCCCGCTTGTGTCGATCTGCTGCGCCAACTCCAGTGCGCGCTCGGCTGCTACGAGCTTCGCTTCTTCATCCTGAAGCTGGGCGCGGGTGGCGCGGACCCGCGTGTCCACCGAGACGACGCGCTCCTGCAATGACGAGGACTGTAAGATCAGTGTTGCTTGCTCCAAATCCGCCAAATCGGATTGCTTCTTTAGGAGCGCTTGGCGTACTCCACCAAGATCGGCGACCGTTCCGCCACCAAGCTGGACCTCGAAGACGTGCTCTACAACGCCTATGGAGTCGTTGAGGGCCTCGCGTCGCCTATTCAGATCGTCTCGCATCTTCGTGAGCCGGTCCAGTTCGGACCGCACCTCGTTGAACGCGCGTTCGGCCTGACGCTGTTGGTTCGCAAGAGTTTCGACAGACTTATATCGCTCATCCAAGCGGTCTTTCAGACCTTGAATGGCGGCCCGAAATTCTCTCTCAGATCTTTCCGCCGTGCAGAGCGGGCAATGCCCGTCCTGCAAACCTGCCGCCTCACCGTGCCTGCAAAGTTCCACGAGATGAGAGAGCAGTTCGTCGCTGGCGCGGGCAGAGTCCAATGCCGCTTGCGCTATCTCCAAGGTGCGCGACCGTTCCTCAACTATAGCGCGCCCTTCACTGATACTGCGCTCAGTCTGCGCGAGCAGGTCGGCTCCCTCGGAAGCGAAGTATAAGCGTTCTTTTTCGAATTCCTGTGCGCGCACGATGGCGTCCTGCACAAGCGAAATCGCACGCCGCCTCGCCGCTATCCGCTGCATCATCAGATCGTTGAAGTTCGCAGCGTCGTTGGAGCCCGGACCTTCCAGATCGGCAATCGTTTTGCGAGCGCTCGAAACATTGGCGGATCGGTCGGCAACGCTTCTGGCCTCTGTTAGCTGGACTAGAGATCGACTCAAAGCGGACCGCACACCTTCGACGCGTGCAGCAGCCGAGGCTTTCTCATCCTTCGCTGCATCGACTACGGCCTTGGTGCGCGCAGGCGTTTCTTTTCGCGCGACGACGCCAATGGCTGAGCGGACCGCATTTGCGCGCGCCTGCT
>JBQCJO010000622.1:0-3288 GCA_051952735.1 Rhizomicrobium sp. | reverse complement strand
CTATGTGCAGTTCCTGAAAGATGTCGTCCTTCCGCGATTGCAGGCCGTACCGGGCGTCGGCAGCGCGCAGATCAATTCGAACGGTGGAACCGACGAGCTCGATATCGTCTTCGACCCGATGCGCGCGGCGCAGCTTGGCATCCAGATTCCCAAGGTCGCGCAGCAAATCAGCGGCTCAGAGGACGTGTCCGGCGGTACGATTAACGTAGGGCGGCGAACCTACAGTCTCGAATATCGCGGACGCTACTCGGTCGCGCAGTTAAGAGACCTGATCCTCGAATGGCGCGACGGCAAGCCCATTCATTTGGGTGACATTGCGAACGTCCATATCGGACGCAGCAAGCAGCAAGGATTCGCCTATCAAAACGGCAATCCGGCCCTGGGCATCCAGGTGTTCCGGGCAAGCGGCGCCAATGTCCTGGCGACGGTGAACGCGGTCAAGGACGAGTTGCAGAAGATCAATGACGGCCCGGCGAAGGAGCAGAAGGTATATCTGCAATATTCCTTCGATCCGTCCCACTTCATCAATCAAGCCGTCGGCATGGTCACGTCCGATCTTCTTATCGGCATTCTGCTGGCAGTGGGCGTGTTGTGGTTCTTTATGCGCGAGTTGCGGGGCACGTTGATTATCTCCGCAGCGATTCCGATCTGTCTTTTCGCCGTGGTCGTGCTGCTCAATCTGACCGGGCGCACACTGAATGTGATCTCGCTGGCAGGGCTCGCCTTTGCGACTGGCATGGTGCTGGATGCGGCCATTGTCGCCTTCGAGAACATCCTGCGATTGCGAGAGCGCGGTATGCCGGCCGCCGAGGCCGCGCAAGTCGGCACCGATCAGGTGTGGGGCGCCCTGCTCGCCTCCACCGCGACCAACGTCGCGATTTTTGTGCCGGTGATTTTCCTCAAGGATGTCGAAGGCCAGCTTTTCGCCGATCTTTCGCTCACGATCGCCTTTGCAGTCTTCATATCCCTGTTCGTGGCGATCACGGTCATACCCGTTGCATCGGTTCTGTTCCTCAAGACGCGCCCCAAGGTGGCGGAGCTGTCCAATGTCTGGCATCGCATCACCGATTTCGTGATGAACCTGACTGATACGCCGCGCAAGCGGCACTACTGGATTGGAGGATTGATCCTCGGATCGATCGTGGGCACATGGCTGCTTCTGCCGTCGCTTCACTATCTGCCGCAAGTGAAGCGCGCGGCCATTGATGGCTTCATCCAACTTCCAACCGCCATGACGCCCGAAGCGGTGGACAAGGAAGTCGCACGCCCGATCATCGAAAGGCTCGAACCTTATCTCAAGGGCGAGAAACAACCGAAGCTGCTGAACTATTACGTCAAGATGAACGGTCCGGGCTTTATGGACATGGCCGTTCGCGTGCCAAACGACGAGGATTTTCCAGAGCTCGAAAAGATCGTCCGCAACGACGTCATCAAGGATCTCGGTGACGCGCAGGCATTTGCACAGATGGGGTCACTGTTCGGTGGCTTCGACGCCGGCGGCGGTATAACCATCGGAATACAGTCTAACGACGAGACCGCCATGCGGCAGGCGGCAAAGAAAGGGTTCGAGCTTCTCACCAAGCGGTTCCCCGAAGGTGTCGTGAACTCCAATCCGAGTTTGGATTTCGATCAGCCGCAGCTGAAAATGGTGCCGGATGATCGTTCCATCGCGGAAGTCGGTTGGACACGGCCGGATGTTGGCTCACTGACACAGGCTTTGGGCGAAGGCCTTTATGTCGGCCAGCGATATGACGGCTCACGGCAACTCTATCTGATCCTGAAATCGCAACCGCTCACCTCGCCCGACGCGGTAAGCAGCGTTCCTGTCGCGACACCGAATGGCGGCATCGTACCATTCGATCATCTGGTTCATGTGCAACGAACGCTGGCGCCGAGCGGAACCTACCGGCTCAATCGTCGCCGGACATTCGCTCTGAACCTCCAGCCACCACGGGGCATGGCGCTGCAGGACGTCATGCAGATCGTGCAAAAGGAAATCGAGCCGCAGATCAAGAAGATGCTGCCGGCGGACGGCACCATCACCTATGGCGCCGCGGCCGATCATTTGAACAATGCCCTATGGAGTATGGGCAAGAATTTCGGTCTCGCCATTCTCCTGCTCTTCTTGATCATGGCCGCGCTGTTCAAGTCGGTTTGGGACGCCTTCATCGCGACCATAGGCTTGCCGCTCGGCACGGTGGGCGGCATGGCGGCGCTGCGATTGCTGGGCCTGTTCACCTTCCAACCTCTCGATCTTATCACGATGATCGGCTTCATCATCGTGCTGGGATTGGTGGTGAACAACACGATCCTGCTCGTGGCCCGCACGCGGCAAGCAGAAGCCGAGGGCATGTCCCGCGTGGACGCCGTGCGGTCGAGCCTGGAAACACGGCTGCGCCCGATCTTCTCCAGCACGTTGACCGCGGTGTTCGGCATGTTGCCGCTCGTGATCATTCCTGGACCTGGCGCGGAAGTTTATCGTGGACTCGGCGCGGTGATCGTGGGCGGTCTTTTGGTCAGCCATGTCTTCACCCTCATATTGATGCCAGCGCTCTTGCGTCTCGGTGAAAGAACCGAGCTCGCCAATCGTGAGCCGCTGGTGCCGGACAATCCAACCTTGAAAGCAGCCTGAAGGGCACCTCGATGAAGTGGAGCGCATTTTTCGGGACAATCGCAGCGGTGGCTCTGCTGGAGCCAGCCGTTGCGCAACAGGCGCCCGCGCCTTCCGTTGCGGTGGTCACGGCGAGGATCGTCCGCATGGCACCGAGCATGGGGTTGCCCGGAACGGTCGTCTCACGCAACGACTCCCGCCTCGCCTCTGAAGTCGAAGGCCGCGTCGCCTGGGTTGCCGAAGTCGGTACGGCCGTGAAGCAAGGCGACATCGTTGCCAAGATCGACAGTGACGTCGCCGGACTTCAACTCGCATCCGACAAGGCGAATGTTGCACGCCTGTCCGCGCAGCTTACCTATGATCGCGCGCAAGCGGCGCGCATGCAGAAGCTTTTCGACATGAATGCCATCGCCAAGAGCACGCGTGATCAAGCCACATCGACGCGCGACATGGATGCCGCGGCCGTGGCCCAGGCGCAGGCCGCTCTCAAGAAGTCGCAGTATCAGTTCGACCACAGCCAGATCCGCGCGCCGTTCCCGGGCCGCGTCGTGCAGCGGCTGATCAATGCCGGCGAATATGCTGCCGCCGGCAAAGACATTGTGCGCCTCGTGCAGACCGATGCGATCGAGGTGAGCACACAGCTGCCGATCGACTCTTCGCGCTTCATGCATGAGGGC
>JBQCJO010000621.1:0-3274 GCA_051952735.1 Rhizomicrobium sp. | reverse complement strand
GTGTCGCCTGCCATGTCGCGCACGGTCGTCACACCGCTATAGATGAAGCGGCGAAGCTGCGCCTGCTCGAACACCGGGTCGGGATCGGTGGCGAGATGAACATGAGAGTCGATCAGCCCGGGCAGGGCATAGTCGCCGTGGAGGTCGATGACATTCGCTTTGGCCGCGAGCTTTCCCAGCTTCGTCTTCCACTGCGATGACGGAACTACGGAATCGATGCGGCCGTCGCGCGTGATGATCGCCATGCTGGGCTTCGGCGCGGCCCCGGTTCCGTCGATCACTGTCACGCCGTCATAGACAACCGGCGCTTTGGCGGAGGGTGTTTGCGCCATTGCCGGAGCGGCAAGCAGCAAGCAGGACGAAAGCGCGATACGGCGCAGCATGAAACCCTCATTGGCATGACGCCCCCCCATGCTACACTTCCGCCAGCCAATCGGGAGAGCTTCCATGTCGCGGCCCAAAAACAAGGAATTCGAATTCGGCGGCATCAACCATCTCGCGCTCGTCTGTAAGGACATGGCGCGGACGGTCGAGTTCTACTCCGGCGTGCTCGGCATGCCGCTCATCAAGACCATCGAGTTGCCGCGGGAGATGGGCCAGCATTTCTTCTTCGATGTCGGGAACGGCGATTGCATCGCGTTCTTCTGGTTTGCCGATGCACCCGACGCTGTGCCGGGTGTGGCATCCGCCAAGAAGGGCCCGCTGCCGGGTCCGTCCGCGCATGGCTCGATGAACCATGTCGCCATCAATGTGCCCGCCGACAAGATCGACGAATATCACGACAAGCTCGTCGCCAAGGGCATCGAATGTACACGCGTGGTGAGTCATGACGATTCGCCCCAGCAGGCGAGCCTGGAGATCACGCCGACGACGTTTGTGCGCTCGATCTACTTCTACGATCCCGACGGCATTGCGCTGGAATTCGCCGCCTGGACTCGCGAGCTGCCCCAGGATGGCGACGTAAAGCACAGCGGCCGCAAGGCGCGTGCGCTGGAGTCCGCGAGCTAGCGCACCGCGTCGTCCCAGATTTTGGATATGGCCGCGAGCGAAGAAGGCTTCCCGGCGAACATGGCCTTCGCGACTTCACGCACCAATGTCTTGTCTTTTTCCGTGGTGAGATATTCGACCGGCGACTTGCCGTCGATGCGCGCGAGCAAAAGAGCGGGCAGCAGCGCCGCCGTGCGCGCTTCGATGTCGCGCGGCTCCTCCCATGTCACGTTTTCCAGATAGGCGTCGGCGAGCGCGGCGAAGGATTTCAGATAGGCCGTCTTGAATTTCCTGTGCCAGACGCATTTCAACAACAGATGGTTGAGGCAGAAGGCGAGGTCGAACGCCGGATCACCGTAGCAGGCGGTTTCCGCGTCGAGGAACACCGGGCCTTCGGGACCGATCAGGATGTTCTTGGGGCTGATGTCACCCTGCATCAGCGCAACGCGCGCCTTGGCCACGCCGTCCACGAGCGCGCGGATGCGCGGCGCGAGATCGGGATGCTTCTTCGCGGTGTGCAGCAGATAAGGCTCCAGCCGCAACGCATGGAACTGCGCGTCATGCGCGAAATCATGCATCACGTCTTCGCGGTTGGCGGTGAACGCATGGATATGCGCGAGCCGCTCGCCAACGCCTGTGGCGAAATCCGCGTCGGCTCGGCCTGCCGCAAGTTCGGCTTTCCAAAGTTTGTATGTTTGCGGCGGCAGAAATTCCATCGCGAAGACATGGTGCGCGCGATCCTCGCCCAACACCTCAGGCACGATGCGCGGGTCGAATTCCGCGACGAGATTGAACCAGTCGGCTTCGGTGCCGGCGCGCTCAACAGGTGCTTTCCACTCGGCATCCACCCGCAAACGCGGCAGAGCACGTTTGACGATCATCTCTCGACCAGCCGTCTTCACATGCCAGACATCGCAGGAAACACCGCCGGACAGCCGCGCCGCGGAGAAAACGTCTCCACCCGCGGTGAGCCCCATGCGGTGGAGCGACGCGGCAAGCATGTCTTTATCTTCAGACTTCGGTTCGACGCTCATCTGGCGCGATCATCGGCGGCGCGCCAATATGCGGCCTCGCCGCCGAGTCAGCAATGCCGCAAATCTTCGCCGATCCCAAAAGCCTGTGTTCTGCGCTTCTCGGTGCATTGGGGCCGCGCGTTGTTCTTGCGCTGCCGTTGGGACTGGGCAAGGCGAACCATCTCGCGAACGAGATATTCGCAAGTGCGGTAGCAGACAAAGCCATAGACCTCAAAATCTTCACGGCGCTCACGCTCGAAAAACCGCGCTACACGAACACTTTGGAGAGGCGCTTCCTGGCGCCTGTCGTCGATCGGTTGTTCGGCGGCTATCCCGAACTGGCTTACGCCCAGGCGCTGCGCGCGGGAAAGCTGCCGCCCAATGTTGAAGTCAACGAGTTCTTCTTTCTGGCGGGACGCTGGCTGAACAATCCGGTCGCGCAACAGAACTACATCTCCGCCAACTATACACACGCGCTGCACTACATTCTCGGCATGAACGTGAACGTCGTTGCGCAATTGGTTGCGAAGCGCGGCGACCGCTACAGCCTCTCCTGTAACACCGACATCATGGTGGACCTGCTGAAAGCACGCCGCGAAGGCCGCGCGAATTTCCTGTTCGTGGGGCAGGTGAACTCCGAACTTCCGTTCATGCCCGGCGAGGGCGAAGTCTCGGCCGACGAATTCCATGCCATCCTCGATGCGCCGGAATACGAGTTCCCGCTTTTCGCGCCGCCGAAGGAGCCGATCGATCTTCGGGAATATGCCGCCGGCTTTCATGTCGCGCGGCTGGTGCCGGACGGCGGCACGCTGCAGATCGGCATCGGGCAGGAAGGCGATGCGGCAGCGCACGCGCTGATCCTGCGCCATCGCGAGAATGCCGCGTTCCGTGAAGCTGTCGGCGCGCTCGCGCCGGATGAAGCCAACCCGGGATTTCTGGAGCAGAAGCCCTTCACGACTGGCCTCTACGCCTCCACCGAAATGCTGGTGGATTCTTTCCTCGCGTTGATGGAAGCCGGCGTCCTGAAGCGGGAAGTGGATGGCGTTCTGGTTCACGGCGGCTTTTTTCTCGGGCCGAAAGAATTTTATCGCCGCTTGCGCGAGATGCCGCCGGAGCAGCTTCGCAAGATCCAGATGACGGCGGTGTCCTTCACCAATCAGCTCTATGGCGACGAGGAGAAGAAGCGCGCCGCCCGAACCGGTGCGCGTTTCGTTAACAACGCGATGATGGCGACGTTGCTGGGCGCCGTTATCTCGGATGGTCTGGAAGATGGC
>JBQCJO010000620.1:0-12336 GCA_051952735.1 Rhizomicrobium sp. | reverse complement strand
TGTGGATGAAGTGATCCTTGCCTATCTCATCCGCACACGCACGACCAATCCTTGGCAGACGGCGGAAGATGGTCTTGTGCTCTATGCGCAGAACTACAAGCACTTTCTCAAGAACGCGCTATGGCTCTGGGTCATCATGTGGGCGGTGACGATCCTGATCTTCGCGGTTCTGCTCGGACCCGTTGGAGCATTGGTCTGGATATTCCCCGGCCACAACGCCGGGCTGTGGGCCTTCGTCCTCGCGTTGATCTTTGCCGTCGCGCTCAAGAAGGCTCTGCTGGAGCCGCTCGCCATCGCCTCGCTGATGCAGGTCTATTTCAAGACCATCGAAGGCCAGCAGCCGGATCCGGAATGGAGCGCGCGCTTGTCGCAGGCATCGGGCAAATTCCGCGAGCTGGCGCAAAAGGCCGCGGACTGGCTGCCGCGCCCGCCGCAGAAACCTGCTAAACCTGTCTGATGGCAAAGGTCATCGTTTTCATCGCCATCGTTGTCGTGGCGCTGATCCTGTCGGCGGGGCTCTATACGCTCTGGGTAGGCGGCGACACGGCGAAGTCGTGGTCGAACCGGCTGATGCGCTGGCGCGTGCTGGCGCAGTTCATCGCGATCATCATCATCATGCTCGTGCTTTACGCGACGAGTCCCCACTAGGTTCGATTCTGTCGCGTTTGGGAGCGCTTTCGCATCCAAACTTGCGCGCGCTATAGTCCCGGCCAGACAGCAATAGCGCAGAGAAAATGGCCGGAAAAACGCTCTACGACAAAATCTGGGATGCCCATCTGGTGCATGAAGCGCCGGGGGAATCTTCGGTCGTCTATGTCGATCGTCACCTCGTCCATGAAGTGACGAGTCCGCAGGCCTTTGAAGGCCTTCGCATGGCAGGCCGCAAGCTGCGCCGCCCCGATCTCACGCTGGCCGTCGCCGATCACAACGTGCCGACGAAGAACCGTGCGGCGGGCATCGCCGATCCGGAATCGCGCGATCAGATCGCCACGCTGGAGAAGAACGCGAAGGATTTCGGCGTCGAATATCTTTCCATGGACGATATCCGCCAGGGCATCGTGCACATCGTGGGGCCGGAGCAGGGCTGGACGGTGCCGGGCACCATCATCGTCTGCGGCGACAGCCACACCTCCACGCATGGCGCGTTCGGCGCCATTGCCTTCGGCATCGGCACTTCCGACGTCGAGCATGTGATGGCGACGCAGACGCTGCTGATGCCCAAGTCGAAAAACATGCGCGTGACGGTGAACGGCAAGCTGCCCGTCGGCGTCACCGCCAAGGACATGGCGCTCGCCGTCATCGCGAAAATCGGCACCGCCGGCGGTACCGGCTATGTCATCGAATATGCGGGCGACGCGGTGAAAGGCCTGTCGATGGAAGGCCGCATGACCCTGTGCAACATGACGATCGAAGGTGGCGCCCGCGCGGGCTTGATCGCGCCGGACGAAACGACATTCGCCTACATCGAAGGCCGCCCGCGCGCGCCCAAAGGCACCCACTGGGATAAGGCCGTCGCTTATTGGAAAACACTGCATTCGGATGCGGATGCGAAGTTCGATCTCGAAGTCACGCTGAACGCCGCCGACATCGCACCCATGGTCACCTGGGGCACCTCGCCCGAACAGGGGCTGCCGATCACCGGCCACATCCCCGATCCGGCGAAGATCGCCGACACCAACCAGCGCGCAGGCGTCGAACGGGCGCTGTCCTATATGGACCTGAAGCCGGGCACGGCGCTGTCGGATGTGAAGATCGACCGCGTCTTCATCGGCTCCTGCACCAATGGCCGGATCGAGGATCTGCGCGCCGCCGCCGTCATCGCGAAGGGCCGCAAGGTCGCTGCCCATGTCGGCGCGATGGTGGTGCCGGGTTCGGGTCTCGTGAAGAAGCAGGCCGAGGACGAAGGCCTCGACAAGGTGTTCACCGATGCGGGCTTCGAATGGCGCGAGCCGGGCTGCTCCATGTGCCTGGCCATGAATGCCGACCGGCTGGAGCCGGGCGAGCGCTGCGCCTCGACCTCCAACCGCAATTTCGAAGGCCGGCAAGGCCGCGGCGGGCGCACCCATCTCGTCTCGCCCGCGATGGCGGCGGCGGCGGCGATTGCCGGTCATCTGGCCGACGTTCGGGACTTCCAGTAGCGAGTGTCCGCGTTAATTTGACGTGAGGTGCTTCACGGCATCACGCGCGACTCTGCCATGTCGTCGGTCTGGTCAATGTAAAGCAACTCACGTAAGGTGTTTCACGAAGATTCGCAGGAAATGCCTGATGAAATCCGATAGCGAACGCCAGACCGCCTACCAGAGGCGCCGTGCCGAAAGCGAAAGCCGGGTGACCTTCTGGATGGGCAAGGACACCGAAGCGATGGTCGAAAAACTGCGCGGGGAGGAAAGCCGCAGCGAGTGGCTGAACCGCGCCGTGACCGAACTGATCTACCGCCAGCTCACCGGCAAACGCTTCGGCCAGCTCTACGCCGCCGACGACCACAAGCGCGCATCGGCCAAAGCCCGCGAGTTGGGCCTCAACCTGCCGGGCTAGAAGAAACTGACCGGATCGATATCGACGGTCACCCGCACAGCGGTCGGCACCTTCACCAGTGCCAGCCATGCGCGCAGATAGGATTGCACATCCACGCTCTTCTCGGCCTGCACGAGCAACCGCTCGCGCGTTTGCCCGCGCAGCAGATGATAGAAAGCCGGCGTCGGCCCCCAGACTTTCACGCCGCGCGCCGATGGCGCGGCCTTCGCCAGCTGACGGCCGATATCGCGCACCGTCTCGCCATCGGCACCGGAAAGAATGACCGCCGCCAGCCGCCCGAAGGGCGGTGTCGCCGCACGCTCGCGGAAAAGGCGTTCCTGTTCGTAGAAGGCATCGCGGTCGCCGGACGCCAGCGCCTTCATGACCGCATCATTTGGATTGCGCGTCTGCAGCAGCACCAGCCCCGGCTTCTCGGCGCGTCCCGCGCGGCCTGACACCTGATGCAGAAGCTGAAAGGTGCGCTCGCGCGCGCGCATGTCCCCGTCGGCGCCGCCAAGATCCGCATCCACCACGCCCACCAAGGTGAGCTGCGGGAAGTGATGGCCCTTGGCCATGATCTGCGTGCCGATCACCACGTCGATCTCGCGCTTCGCCATCGAGCGGATCGCCGCCTGCGTCTCAAGCGGCCCGTGCCAAGTGTCGGACGACGCGATTGCCATGCGCGCTTGCGGGAAGACGCTCGCGAACTCCTCCGCCACACGCTCCACGCCGGGGCCGCAGGCGATCAGGCTGTTCTCGGCTTGGCACTCAGGGCAGTTCTTCGGCGTCGGCATATCGAAGCCGCAATGATGGCACGTCAGCCGCTTGTGATAGCGATGCTCCACCAGCCAGGTGGAGCAGTTGCGGCACATCATCTTGTGACCGCAGCTTTGGCACAGAGTCAGCGGCGCATAACCGCGGCGATTGAGAAACAGCATCGCCTGCTCGCCGCTGCCGAGCGCCATCGCCAAAGCTTCGCGCAAGGGCTGCGACAACCACGTGCCGGTATCCATCTTCTCATTGCGAAGGTCGATCAGCTTGACCTCTGGCAGCAACGCGACGCCGTGGCGCTCACGCAATCTGAGCCAGTGATAACGCTCGCTCGCCGCGTTCACGTAGCTTTCGAGCGATGGTGTCGCGCTGGAAAGCACCACGGGGCAGTTCTCCAGCCGCGCGCGCACCACCGCCATATCGCGCGCGTGATAGATGACGCCTTCTTCCTGCTTGTAGGCCTGCTCGTGCTCTTCATCGGCGATGATGAGGCCCAGTTCCTTGAACGGCAGGAACAGCGCGGACCGTGCACCAACGACAACGCGCGCTTCGCCATTCATGACGGCACGATAGGTGCGCTTGCGTTCCTTCTGCGACAAATCGCTGTGCCATTCCGCCGGGCGGCAGCCGAAGCGTTCGGCGAAACGATCGAGAAACTGCACCGTCAGCGCGATTTCCGGCAACAGGATCAGCGCCTGCTTGCCGCGCTTGAGCGCTTCCGCCACCGCCTCGAAATAGGTCTCGGTCTTGCCCGAACCGGTCACGCCGTCGAGCAGATGCGTTGCGAATGCGCCGACGCGAACGTCCCGTACCATCGCATTCGCTGCCCTCTGCTGTTCGGCATTCAGCACCGGCGTCGCATGATCGGGATCGGGTGTGGGAAAGCGCCGGAACTCCGGCAGCGCGATTTCCTTGAGCGCGCCGCAATCGATCAGCCCGCGCACCACCGCCGGTGTCACATTTGCTTCGGCGGCATAGTCGTTCACCCGCCGCGCCAGGCCGTCTTCGGTCAGCGCCAGAACGCGCGCACGGGCATCCGTCATCTTCTTCGGCGTCTCGTCACCGCGCACAAAGGCGAGACGCGGAATCTCCTCATCGAAGGCGGACGGCACGCGCAAGGCGAGCGCCAGAACCTGTCCCGGCGGCGTCAGCGTGTAGCGCGCCACCCAGTCGATGAAGTCGCAAAGCGCCGGTGGAAGGCGCGGATTGCCTTCCAATTGTTCGACCGGCTTCAATTTCTCGGCGGCGACGGTGCCGTCGCCATCGCTCCACACGCAGGCGAGATATTCGCGCGGTCCCAAAGGCGCGATCACGATGGTGCCGCGCGCCAATTTCTCATCCGTTGCGTAGTCGTAGGCACCCGCCAGCCTGAGCGGAAGAAGCACGCCGGCGCGATGCGCGGGCGCTTCTTCCGTGGGCTTCAAGGCGAACGTGTTCATCGCTACACTTTTGTTACTGATTCGCGCGGGTCCCACAGAACTCCATGGCGCCACACATCCGGAGTATGGCATGAGCGACCGCGCGGAATCTCGCGATCCGGCGATCGCCGCGGCGCAGGCCGTGAAGGCGTATATAAGACTGCACCGCGAAAAGCTCGCGGAAGATGGCGAGCTTCTGGGCCTTCTTTTGCCGCAGCGATTCGGCGACGCCCGCGTCCGCGACATGCAGTCTTTTGTCATCGAGCGGCTGGCCGGCGAGAATGCCGCCTTGCGCGCGGAGCGTGACGGTCTTCGCAGCGACCGCGCCGTGCGCCTGGGCGATGGCGTGCGCAAGCTTGTGCTGGACCTGATCGACGCGCGCTCCTTCGAGGAAGCCATCGCCGTGGCCACCGCCGCCGCGCCCGCATTCGGCGCGGACAAGGTGGCGCTCTGTGTTGAAGGCGAGAACGCCGCGCCCAGAGGTTGTGAAGGTGTCCGCCTCATCGCTCATGGCACGACTTTGGCCGTTCTGGGGCGCGAGAGTTCCGGTGCCGTGTTGTCCGGCGGCGGGGAAGCCTTGCTGGGCGATGCGACCTGCAACAGCGTCGCGGTGTTCCGCCTGCGCATCGGCCGCGACACGCCGGCGGCGCTGTATGCTTTGGGTGCGCGCAGCGAAGGCCGTTTCGAGGGCGAAGAGACGGCGGCCGACCTTTCCTTTTTCGCGCGGGCGTTGGAACGTGCGATCCGCGCATGGCTCGATCTGCCGAAACTCTGAAATCTGAATGGCTCGCCGCCCTGGCGCATGAGCGCCGCGCCAGCCCGCATACCTTGCGTGCCTATGGCGATGACGTTTCACGCTTCCTCGAGTTTTTGGTGACGCATGTCGGTGGCGCGATCGACGAGCGCAAACTCGATAAAGTTGCGCCCGCCGATATCCGCGCTTTCATCACCGACCGGCGCAACGAAGGCTTGGGCAATCGCAGCGTCCGGCGAACACTCGCCTCGATCCGCAGTTTTTTCCGCCATTTGGCGCGCGAGGATGTCGTGGACAATCCCGCTGCGAAAAGCGTGCGCAGTCCGCGCATAGCCCGTTCGCTGCCCCGGCCTCTGAGTGAGGTAGATGCCGCGCGCACGTTGGCGGAAGCGGCAGAGAACGATGTCGAGTGGCTTGGCGCGCGCAATGTCGCGCTGCTCACGCTGCTCTACGGCGCGGGGCTTCGTATCTCCGAAGCGCTCTCGCTCAAGTTCGGCGACGTGCCGCTGGGCGAAGGCCTCGTCATCACCGGCAAGGGCCGCAAGGAGCGCGTGGTGCCGCTTCTTCCTGTGATCCGCGAGGCCATTGCCGCTTACGCCAAGCAGATCCCCTTCACGCTATCACCCAAGGATGCCGTCTTCGTCTCGCGCCGGGGCAAATCCATGAGCGCACGCGAAGCGCAAGCCTTGATGCAGAATTTGCGGGGGCGCCTGGGTCTATCGGAGCGCGCCACGCCGCATGCGCTGCGCCATTCCTTCGCGACGCATCTTCTGCAGAACGGCGGCGATCTGCGCAGCGTGCAGGAATTGCTCGGCCACGCTTCGCTTTCGACCACGCAGGCCTATACCGAGATCGACGCAAAGAAGCTGATGGATGTGTATGAGAAAGCACATCCCAAAGGCCGCACGCATAAATCCGCGGCCTGATCACATACCGGGCAGCGTCAACAACCGCTGCTTGGCGCTTGCCTTCAAGACCGCCCATATTTCGCGCCGCGCCAGTTTGGCCTGATCGTCGTCGCGTGTTTCCAGGTAGGTTTGTGTTTCAATCAGAAGCTTCTTCAGCTCCGCATTCGAATAATTCAGATCGGAGATTTTCAGTGACGCATCGCGGTCGCCCATCACCGCACCCAGTTTGACGCGCAGCTTCACATCTTCGACGGCCGCTTCAAGCTCAGCCAGAAGGTTTCGCAATTCACGGTTCTCGCTCACGCGCAATTCCGCGCCGTTCTCATATTCCTGCGCGCAGAAACCGAGCAACATGCCGATGAGCCCGGCAGAGCTTTGCGTGTAACCGGGCGGCAGTTCGGGCGCGATCTGCGTCATCATCTGCATCGCGGTCGTTTCGAGGATCTTGTCGATTTCCGGTCTCATCTGTCTCTTTCAGGCGCCCACCGCACTCAAACGATCCGCCAGCACCTTGTTGTGAAACGCCGTGCAGTACCAGCCGGAGAAAAGATTGACGGGATCGGGATTGCGCCCGTCCCCATATTCGCGCGCCGCGGAAATCCAGATCGCAAGACCCTTGAGGCTCGCGAAGATTTCCCACCAGAACAACGCGCGCGGCTCCGCCTTCAATCCGCTGGCGCGTTCCCAGAAGGCAATCGCATTCTCGCGCGACACGGTGCCCGCCGGCCGCGCCGGATTGTGATGACTCCACAACGGATCGAGCGCCCAGCCGAGATCTTCCAGTGGATCGCCGATATGGGTCATCTCCCAATCCAGGATCGCGCGGATATTGCCTTCGTTGTCGTAGAGAAAATTGCCGGTGCGGTAATCGCCATGCACGACAGAGACTTTCTGCGCAGGCGGCGGGGGATTGCGCTTCAGCCAGCGGATCGCCGCGCGCGCGATGGGCTGCGGCTCACGCTCATCTTCGTCGATCTCGCGCTCCCAGCGTGCGACTTCATGCTTCCAGCAATCCGTGCGAGCGCCTTCCAGATCGCCCAAGCCGATCTTGTCCGGATCGGCCTTCGCTATTTTTCCCAGGGTGGTGAAGAACTGATCGCCGATTTTGGTCGCCAGCGAACCGTAAGGATCGGGCTGCAAAATGGAGGCGACCATGCAGTTCTGCACTTCCTCCATGATGAAGAAGGGCCGATCCAGGGCTTCGTTGCCAAGCTCCAGCACCACCGGCTCCGGCACGGGAAGCCCAAGCTTGTGGAACGACTGATAGGCGCGGAATTCGGTGGAACGCTCGGTGTCGATCAAACTCGCAGGCGGATCGCGGCGCAGGATCAATCGTCGGTCATAGGCCCGGCCGTCGCGATAATAGCGCGCGGCGAAGCGGTAGGTTTCCCGGCTGGCGCCGCCCGAGATGCGCGACAGGCTGTCGATCTCCACCGCCGGAATGCCCAGCATCTTCGCCATATAGCGCCCAAGGCGCGGAGAGATGTCGTCGATCATGGTTCGCTCATGTTCGCTTTAGGGCGCGGTGTCGAGCATCTCTTTGAAGCCCGACGGCGCATGCGGCCCGATGATGAGCTGCTCCAGCACGCCGATGCCGTCGCGCTTCAATCCGTTCGGGCCTTCCAGCTTCACCGTCGAGATCGCCTGCACATGGAGGAAGCGCGGATCGTTCTCGTTCACGCTCGCGGTTTCGTATTCGTCATAGCCGACGGCATTTTCGCCCTTGAAATGACCGTGCCCCCATTCGGGATGCGTGTAACCGATGCCGGACATGTAGAAATTGTATTTCGGCGTGATCGTCGCGCGCCAGGCATTGCCTTCGGGATCGGTGACATCGATCACCGCGCCTTTGGCGTGGCGCGTGCCGGATTTGAAATCGATTTTCGATCCGGCTTTTTCCATGTGAACGGCGTCCTGCTCACCCGTCTCGCCGATCACCGAGGCTTCATTCCACGGCTTGCCGCTGGCTTCGGCATTGTTGTGATAGAGCATGAAGCGGTCTTCGAAATTGAGCGGCGCCCAGATCCAGTAGAATTGCGGCAGCCGCGGTGGCGCGATGGGCTGCGGGTTCTGCAGCCCGACAGGCCGCACGCCCCAGCTACGGTCGCGTGTGCCGAGCCAAGTTTTGTCCACCGCAATGCGTTTTCCTTTGACGGAGACGAAGCCGTCGTAGGCGCCGTTCTGCGTCAGCCGCGTGTAATCCATGAAGGTGGACGGGCCGATGCGATAGGTGAAGCGCGGCTCTTCCACCGGCTTGGCGCGCGCGGTGAAAGTGAGATCGGCTTCGATGCCGTGTTCGTTGCCGGAGACGCGCACGCGAAGCTTCTTCAGCGGCTCGATCACCTCGATGCTGATCGGCCCGACGGTCGTGTCCATGCGTTCCATGTGCAGGATGCGCGAGGCGTGCAGATTGCGCTGTACGCCGTCGTGGATCACCGAGAACGCGGCATCCATGATGTTCAAATGCGGATAGACGCCCAGCGCGCAAGCGAAGAAGGTGCGGCCGTCCGGCGAATAGCTGTTGAAAAAATAGCGGTCGTAGAAATTGCGGTCCGTGCCCGCCGTCGCGATCGGCTCCGGAAGCTGATGGATCGGATAATCGTCGGCTTTTGTGAGCATGTGCGTTTCCGGAAAGCTTGTTTTTGTTGGGCAAAGTGTGGCGCAGGCCGCCACGCCCAAGCAACCGTTACGCGGCGTAAAGGCTACGCCGTAAAGTCGATCTCGTCGTCGTCGCGCAGCGAGATACGCCGCTTGCGCGCTTCATTCGCGAACTGAATCACGCTCACCGGAATGGTTGCGAAATAAATGATCAATACCGTCGCCAATGTCGCCCAGGGATAGATGATTGCCGACGCCAGCACCGGCACGGCCAGAACCGCCAGCGCCATGCGGCGGCTCTTCGGAACGTGCAACCGCTTCAGCGAAAAGGTCGGCACCCGGCTCACCATCATGATGGAGACCAGCGCGATCATCACCGCCGTCACCATCGGATTGCGGAATTCCGGATTGGAGAACTGGAAGGTGAACTGCATCGGCAGAAGAATGAGGCAGGCCGCAATCGGCGTGGGCATGCCGGTGAAATGTTTCGCCGGCGGTGCATCCGTATCCACGCTTTCCACGTTGAAGCGCGCCAGGCGGATGGCGCAGCACATGGCATAGATCAGCGCCATCACCCATCCCGCGCCGCCCGCATGTGTCAGTGTCCACATGTAGATGACGATCGAGGGCGCAATGCCGAAGCTGACGAGATCGGCAAGGCTGTCGAGCTGCGCACCGAATTCCGAGCCCGCGCCGATCAGCCGCGCGATCCATCCGTCCATCGTATCGAGAATGGCGGCAACGACCGTGGCGGCGACCGCGCCTTTCCAGTTGCCGTACATCGCCAAGGGAATCGCCGTTGCACCGGCTGCAAGCGCGGCCAGAGTGATCGCACTCGGAATGTGGCGCGTCACCGGCACGGTTTCGCTGAGATTGGCCACCCGTGTCATGTCGGGCTTGGGGACTTTGGGAAGCTTGGCCATCAGCTTCGGTACGACGCGAGGATCGTCTCCCCCGCGCGGACGGTCTGGCCAGCTTTCGCCGTCACGCTGACGTCGCCGGGCAAATAGACGTCGACCCGGCTGCCGAAACGGATGATTCCAAAACGAGCGCCCCGGCATAGATGCTGTCCTTCGCCTGTTTCGCTGACGATCCGGCGGGCAACGAGTCCCGCGATCTGGACCACCGCGATATCTTTTTCAGCCACCCCGCCTTCTGCGGTCACCCGCAGACGCATCGACATGCGCTCATTATCCGTGCTCGCCTTGTCGAACGACGCATTCAAGAATTTGCCCGGGCGATATGCAAGCTTCGTCACGGTTCCGTCGCACGGCGCGCGGTTCACGTGCACATTGAAAACATTCATCAAAATCGAAAGCCGGGTCATGGGCTCGGCGCCCATGTCCAACTCCGCGGGCGGGACGGCCTTCACGACCGGCAGCAGCTTGCCGTCCGCTGGGCAGATGACGAGGCCTGCACCGGTCGGCGCGGTGCGCTCGGGATCGCGGAAAAATGCGACGACCCACAGGGTCACCGGCAGCATGAGCCAGCCCCAGTTCCCGAACAGCAGGAGCAGAAGGAGGTTCAGGACGGCCGAAAAAGCGATGAACGGCCAGCCTTCGCGGTGGATCGGGATGCGCAAGAAGCCCTGTCCTCGGATGGGGTTAAGCGGCGGGCCTCTTAAGCCCTTGCGGCCAAATGCGCAAATCCGCCCGGGGGATAAGGCTAATCGGTTGCGCCGCGAACGGGCCGTGCTATACCCCGCCGCCTTGTCGCAATTCCCCGGCGGAATTGTACCGAGAGCCGCTTTAGCTCAGTTGGTAGAGCACATCATTCGTAATGATGGGGTCGCGTGTTCGAGTCACGCAAGCGGCACCAGCCTTCGCTCGCGAAGCGAGAGAAGGCTGTCGCGCCGTAGCCCGAAGGGTGAAGGCGGACTGTTGCTGCGAGCTACGGCTCGGCAGGCCATCCTTCGCTTCTCTACTCCACCACCCTCGGCTTTCCCCGTTCGCCGAATGCGCATTCCAGCGTCGCACGATCCCATTTGCCCAGATCGGCGGCGGCTTCGTAGGTGCTTTGCAGGAAAGCCAGCAAGGTCTGTCTCGGATCGGCGCTGGTGCGCACAACGTCATAGGGCAAGATGAATTCACCCAGAGTCTTGTGAAAGAACGCGGCCTCCGGCTTCACCTTCGCTGTGCCAAAACCATCCGGCGATGGATAGGCATAAGAATAGAACGCCGGATAATCGACGCCGTTGCCGCCGGGCCAGAACCCCGCGCTCGATTCCTGATGCGAATAGGCTTCGCGCGTCACCGCATCGGAAAGATTGGGAATGCCGCCCGGATGCAGCGGCGCGCGGCGTCCCGAGAACCGCGTCACCGCCAGATCGAAACTGCCCCAGAAAAATTGCACCGGACTCGCCTTGCCGAGGAACGCCGTGCGGAAATAGTAGAACACCTCATTCGCGCGCAGCAGCACACGCCAGTGCCGGTTGGCATAATCCGGATCGTAAGCGGCATGTGTGGTGTCTTCCGCGAACGGAATCGGGCTCAACACCTCGTTCGGCTTCGCTTCGATCTCAACGCCGATCCCCAGCGCGGATAGCGCCTGCCGGTATTCGGCATAGAACTGCGCCACGCTTATCGGCCGCAGCGCGATCGTCTGCGATGCACCGCTGCTCGTGCGCAGCCACAGCACATGATCGATGAAATCGAATTCGATCTGGAAATCGTTGCCGGCATTCGGAATGAGCGGCGTGACAAGCCCGCGTGCCGTCACGCGAAAGGTGACGTGCCAGGAATGGTTCAGCCACGGCGTCAGCGCCAGCCGCGTCTTGCCGACGATCTGCGTCCACAGATGCAGCGTCTCATAGGTTTTCGCCCATGCCGCATAAGGAAGTTCGGGCCACAAATCCGCCATGGCTTGTCCTCAAGACTTGCGCGGTTAGCCTAATGCGGGCGCAGCAGGAGGGACAGGTTTTGCAGAACGCCATCTCGCGGATAAATCGCCGTCGTCTTCTCCAAAGCTCGCTGGCGATGGGCGGCCTCGCCGGTCTCGAAGCCTGTGCCACCATAGCCGCGCCGCCGGTCGGCGCGTATCAGCCCGTCATCGCACCGGTGCGTGCCCGGACCGATCGCATCTTCGACATCACCGTTTGCCTGCGCCCGTTTCGCGCGCAGGGTCCACGCCTGGACACTGAAACCATCGGCCACACCCTGATCGTCCATAACTATGGGCATGGCGGCAGCGGCTGGTCGCTGTCCTGGGGCTCGGGCACTATCGCGGTGAAGAAGGCGATGACGAACAGCCCGCGCGAGATCGCCGTCATCGGATGTGGCGCGCTGGGTCTCACCTCGGCGATCCTCGCACAGAAGGCCGGCGCCAAAGTCACCATCTATGCCCGCGAACAGATGCCGCAAACGCGCAGTGCCCG
>JBQCJO010000619.1:0-13009 GCA_051952735.1 Rhizomicrobium sp. | reverse complement strand
ATCTGCATCGACTTCATGGGCGAGATTTCGAAATACTTCTCTCGCGTATTTTCCAAGCCCAAGGCTTTCAAGTGGAATTGGGGCCCGGCAGGGGTGATGAAGGCGTGGACATGCGGCTGCTTCAACGGGATCCATTGGGCGATGTCCTTACGCTTGTGCAGGCGAAGCGATACGCGAAGCGGCGGTCCATAGACCAGCAAGCCGTTGCTGCACTCCACGGCGTTGCCGAGGTTGAAGGCGCTAAGCGGAGCCTCTTCATTACCACGTCTAGATACGCGCCGGTCGCCAAACGCTTTGCCGCGAGGACGTCGGGCCGAATGGAGCTGGCCACATCTTCGGAAGTGGTGCAGTGGTGCCAAGATGCGTCGGCGGGCATAGTCGCCGATAAGTCCACCCTTGTGTCGCGCGCCAACGTGCTCCGTATAATAGAGGAACTGCGATGGAAGCGAGATGGCCGCATTCTGCATGCTTCGATTGGGCGCAATATGGTTCTCAATAGATTTGCTCTAGTAATAAAAGAGACGAAGCATGCAGCTCTCCTGATGTCTCTTCCGCAACGAATAGTGACCCATGATGGATGTCAGCAGTGGGGTACCGAGGTCCCTGAAATCGGAGAAGGTTCGCTTGGGGCTCTGCGAGCCGAAACCGTCTGGCGGACGATCCGCAATGTTCGAGATGGGAGAATATCCTATTGGGATGGGCGGCAGCTTTTCGTTCCGTGGGATGGAAACCCTTGTCATTTTGATCACCGAGACTGAGCTCCGCGCGGACGGCCTCGCTCCGAAAGCGTGACTCACAGCGAACGGCGAGTTTGATCGCAGCAAAGCGTCATGGGATATAGTTGCTCCTCTTCAGCACGGTAGGGGCATGGTGAGGCGACCCGCACGATCCGTATTTTGGGAAAACCTAGCGGCGGGTGAGCCGTTCGGTCCCTTGGCTGACTGGGCCTATCGTACGCCGTCCTTCCCTGAGGGCATTTCGCGCACTCAACTGCGATCTGCCTCAGATGACGACCAACTCGCGACGGCAACCTATTGGTTTCGATCTAACTTTCGTCCTTATGAATTGCCCAGAGGTAAATACTTTTCGTTTGGGCCCGGAGGTCCCGGGTTTGGTGCAGGCGCTTTTGCTCCCTCCCCAATCTACGCGGCGCAAGTGATTGATGAGGAATTCGGCGACACGATCCGAGACACCGTGAGAAAGGAATTGACCGAGAAATTTTTTGGCCGGTGGATGTGGGTCGATTCGACCGACGATGTTTTGGAGCCGGACGAACTCGCGATGATGCGCGAATTCTTGGATAAAGAAGGTGGAGAAAGTTTTTCTCAGCCCCCTTCCGATCTGACGGACCTTCCGACCGAAGAGGCGGTTCAAGAGATCACTCGTTGGTTCTTTGAAAATTTCGAGGACCCCGCGCAAAATACGCCATACGAAAGTGCTGAAGGCGGATATCAATGGATTTGGGGAGGACCGTACGACGCGCGCGAGGTAATCCAAGATAATTTTTCAGAAACAGCTCCTGAAGACGTTCTTGAGGCAGCCATCGAAGTTATTCAACGATATGGCGACGAATGGGCACCCAATTTGAACCGGATTTCGGCTGAAGCTGAAGCGGAACTAGAGGAGCGAATTTCTCCCGAGCGTTTGCACAAGGAAATGCTGGAGCGCATCGGAGAAGTGGAGAGGGCCCTTGAGCGTTATGAAAGGTCGCGCGCAAAAATTGGGCACAACAATCCTCCAGAGAAACTGGAACCGGAGATATTGTCGGACGAAGAGCGAGAGCGACTTACCGCTTCGCTGAGCGTGTTGAAGTCCAAGCCTGTGCAGCTCCCGGAGTCTGAACTCGCGGAAGTCGAGACGGCTGCAAAAGAAATAGAAAGTCTTTGGCGTCGTTTGCTAGGATACACCGCGAAGCAGGCGGACATTTTTGTGTCGGCCTTTGTGAAAGCAAGTGGTACCGCTACCGCAGGAGCAGTCGCATACAAACTCCTCGCTGATAAGCTTGGCGAACTCAGTCACGCAATTACAAACTGGCTTTCGGTCATCCACCAGATTTTCTGAGCGCTGCTCACTGCGCTGCAACAGAATTCGCCAAATTGTTTCAATTCAGGGGGCGAATTTGGGGCAGGGCGTCAGAGGTGGCCTTCGGGGTCGCCGTAGAGCTGTCGGCATAGCGCTGGGATTGCTCGTTCCCGTCGTTGCCGCTCATGGCGTTTCGGCGGCCCAGACCACAAGGTTCAGGACTGCCGCAGGTGGCTTCCTTGAAGTCAGATTTCCTTCCCAAGCCGTAGTCAGCGCTCCAATTTCTGGCCGTATCGCGATCTGGGGCGCAGATGCCGCTAGCGTTCATGTGGCCGATAGGCTGAAAGAGACAGGCCGTTTCAGCGTCGTGCCGCCTTCAACCGTATCGGCACTCCTAGGCACCGTTAGCGGAGCGCAAGCAGCGCATCGTTTTTCGTCCGATGACATCGCCAAATTGCTTCAATCAATCTGCGATAAGGCGAAAGTGGATTTCGTCTTCACCGGCAGGGATACCGGGCACCGCAAGTCGGATAGCTCATCGTCAGTCCCCACAACGACCGTAGAAGCGGATTTGATTGGATACAGTTGCGCGCAGAGTAAGGCGATCTGGCGCGATCAAATGACCCTCACGATAGACACCGGGCCGACCGGTCCAACAAACGACGAGCTAGGGCGCTTTGCGGGCGATGCGTGGGCAGATCGCGTGCTCGGTACAAGACCATAGCTGCCTCGGAGATCACCAATGCGAAAGCTTCTCGTTTGCGTAGTTGCATTACTCAGCCTAGTGGCTTGCGACAACAAACATTCCGTAAATGGCCGTCATGACACGAGCGCGGACGCCGCAAGCACCGAGGCTCCCAAACTTCCTCCCGAGATTGCAGCGCTGATCGTTCCTGGCCCTGACGCCGTATGGGCGGACTTCCCATTTGGAGGAGGCGGCTGCCCCACCCATCCCGACGACTTCACGCCGGTAGGTCTCTACCTGAAAGCCGATGCGGCACCATGGCCTCAAATGAGTACGACGGACTTCATAGTGACGGACCATCCTCAGGCGGGGCTTGATCCAAGCCTCGCGGCCTCCTTCCGCGACAAAGCGATGAGCGATCTGATCGCGCGCCAGTTCGTCGTTCAGCAGAAGCAGTACGATCTCTACTATTGCAACCAGATCGTTAGTGCGAGCCTCGGGTCGGATTTCTCCCAATACACAGACCAGAGCAGCAAAGTAACCCGAGGTCTCATTCGGATCGGCTATCTGGTTTCAAATAGTGTAGTAGGCGTGAGCAGCTTCCAAAAGGCGCGACCGCAGGGATACGTTACCGAGCATCGCAAGTTCCGGCTCCTCGCGCAGCTTGACGAAAATCCGCGCTTTGGCGCGCAGCATTACGACCTCGAACGCGATGTCGTTATCTACTTCGATCCCGAAAATCGTGTCTGGCAGATTGACCCGTATGATCAAACAAGCTGGATGCTGGCACGGTGATGACGGCGGGGCCTCTTGGCTATCGATACTGAGCATCGCCCGACACGGCGAAATAGGTCATCGCTAGCGCCGCAGCGTCGAAGAGCGACTGACGCGGATCACCGCTCTCCCACGGCTTGCGATGTCGTGGCTTCCGATGGCTCAACGCGTCTATGTGTTGAAGGACAATCTGGGCAATTTCGTAGCGCGTCGTCGCGCCAACGCTCGCGAACACCGTCCGGATAGTGCTCCGGCGGTAGATCGGCGTCTCCATGCCTTTCCCCGCCGCAAGGTGCACGAACTGGCGGCAAAGCATTTTGACCCGATCCGACCGTCCGTGACGCCCCTCAAACTCCTCCAGCACCAACACTGCCGGTTCGTAGCGATTGAGCAAGCGCTCAAACTTCGCGGAAAGGCGAGCGTTCTTGCCCTTCTTATTCGATGCAATGCCCCAATCAACCGCAGACAGCGGGCTTTCGAATAGAACCCATCCAAAGCCTCTTGGGTTGGGATGAACAGCGAGCACAAGCCCCTTGTACTGGTTAGTTGCATTCATAGATCAGTAAATTCGATGGTCCTCTTGGTAATATCTTCAAGCATTGCCAGTTTTTTTAGCGAGACGGCATCGGTACGGTCCCGAAACAGCTCATCAATGTTGATCGCGTTTCTGCCAATGTGCTGCTGCACGCGCTCTACTAACGCTGGAAACAGGTCAGCGATGCTTTTGCCAAACACAATCGAGCAGCCAAGCGCGAATTCGATAGTTGTCGGCTGCCATTCCGCTTCGCGTTTTTGCACAACGTCCTCGCCGCAACCCAAAAGCGTAGCGAGCTCGCGTTGCGTCAGACCGGAGGCGAGACGAGCAGAGCGAACATAGCAGTCGAGGCGTTGTCGAGGCATATGCTTAGTCTTGCGCGACGGACAAGACGTAAAAAGGCGGCACTTTCCGCCAACACGCTTGTCAATGTGTGGATAAATGTGTCGATGAGTCGAATTTCTCGCGCGCAACAATAAGACGAAAAATACCGACGGGTACTTTACAATCCTAACCGATGAATTAGAGCGTCGAGCTTCGGAAGCTCGCTGCGTGGGACAACGTAGACGCCATTGCTCTTCTTCGTGGCGAGGTGTAGCCGTTCTCGAACGATCTTCCCGATCCACCGCGGCTCAATAGGCAATCGCATCTCGCTGCCAAAGGCCTTGTTGAATTCCTCTGCGATGGTCCCGATCGATACCGTCGCCCCTTCATGGGCGTTGAAGGCAGCGAGCACGGAGCTAAGCACCCGCGCCTCCGGCGCATCCCGGCGTGCGCGCAGGACATCATGATGGTCAGCGATAAGATGCGCCTGTATTTGCGCACGCAATTCTCCGTCCTCAACCAAGCTTAGTAACGCCAGTGCCATTTGATTGAGCCGGGGCTCTACGCCCTCGATAAGCGCCGAGAGATCGGTTTGGATGTGATAGAAATTGCAGAAGCGAAAATGAAGTAGGCGGTTTCGGAGTTGGAGCGCCTCGTCCTTAGCGTGACGCGGCATATGAACCGGAATATCACTGCGCAAAGGCCGTGCACCGGTCTCTTCGGTCAGGAAGCGGCTTTCAAGCGCCCGATCCTGGAAGCGTTCGCGAGTGGCGACAAGCTTAGGCCCAAAGACTTTGAACGCGTAGGGGTTGAACTCCTTGTGCCGATTTTGAATGGTGCGCAAGACAGGCATGCCCTTCACCGTTCCGTTGTTCAATATCTTCACTAGCTCTGCCTTCGCGTCGCTGAAGGGCATGTCAGCTTCGTCCAAGACCAGCGTCCCGCCAAAGCTGTCGAGAGTGTGAAATATGGGCGATACGGTGGACGCTCCCGAGGCAAAGAACGGTCGATAAGAGACCGATCCGATTGCCATGAGCGCGCGGGTTTTGCCCGTGCCGTAATCACCACGAAGGCGCAGATACGGGAGTTCGCCGAAGGCATCATGGACCCAGCTTAGGAGCACATAGTACGCGGCGATTTTCTCAAAGAGCGGCGAGAGATCGACATATCGATGAAGGTAAGCGGCGATATCTGCGATCAGCTCTTCCTTGCTGCCGAAGTCCGTCGGAACGGCGGGCAGGAGCACGCACCCGCTCGTGATTAGATTGTTTGATGCGGAATAGGGCGCAAGGATCTCGCCCGTTTCTATCCTGACTTCCTGCTCGATATTCCAAAGGCCGTCGAAACGAGACACAGCGAGCGCGGTACGATGGGCTTTCGCATCATAAACCAATTCAATAAGCGTGTCGGAGCAAACGCGCGCGACGGTCGGTACTCGATTGTCTGCCATACGGCAACAGTTTCGACCCTTACCACGTAGCGCGCACGGCTGCGCTTTCCGATGCTGGTGCGGAAAGTCGCCCCTCGTCCTGGAAGCCGATCAACAGCACTCTCTAACAGGACACGAATTCTCGATTCGCGCGAGTCGAACTGCGCAACGTAAGATATCCGGCGCAGGATTTGGGGACGTTGGGGACGTCCCTCCGCTTATTGCCATGAAATATTTTATCTATTGCCGAAAATCATCTGAAGACGAAGACCGCCAAGCGCTTTCTATATTGTCGCAGCGGTCGGAATTAGTGCGCAAGTTTTCAGCGGACCCTACGGTCGAAATCGTCGGCGTGCTAGAAGAAGAACGCAGTGCCAAAAAGCCCGGCCGCGTTGTGTTCGCCGAGATGATCCGGCGGATCGAAGTAGGCGAAGCTCAAGGCATCATAACGTGGGCCCCTGACCGTCTCGCGCGAAACAGCGTGGACGGTGGTCGCGTGATCTCCCTACGGGACGTTGGCGTACTGAGCGACCTCAAGTTTGCCACCTACACCTTTGAGAATAATCCACAGGGCAAGTTCATGCTGCAGATTATGTTCGGGCAATCTAAATACTATTCGGACGCGCTTTCCGAGAACGTGAAGCGAGGAAACCGCACCAAGATTGAGCTTGGATGGCGTCCGAACATTGCGCCGCTCGGCTATCTCAACGAGCCGGTGTTGCGCACCATCGTTCCCGATCCTGATCGGTTCGATCTAATCCAGCAGATGTGGCATCTCATGCTCACGGGCTCATATAGTCCGGACAAAATTCGGCGTATCGCTAACCAAGAATGGGGTTTTACCACCCGAACCACCAAACGACGCCGTGGCGGACCTCTCCAACGCTCTACAATGTACAAGATTTTCAACAATCCCTTTTATGCGGGAAAAATCTTCTGGGAAAAGCAATTGCATCCGGGTGCCCACACTCCGATGATCTCCCTGCTGGATTTTGAGCGCGTGCAAACGCTCCTTGGGAAGCCAGGACGCCCGCAACCTCAAAAACATCAATTTGCTTTCACCGGCCTTATAAAGTGCGGGCGGTGCGGGTTGTCTGTTACTGCGGAGAAGAAAGCCAATCGCTACGGCTATATGTACGTCTACTATCACTGCACACGACGCCAGAAACCTCGTTGCGAGGAGCGCTCAATCGAGGTGACGTTCTTGGAAGAGCAAGTTGTGGCGTTCCTGTCCACGCTCGACGTACCAGATAATGTCCGACTGTGGATTTTTGACGAATTGAACCGGCTACGGGCCGATTTGCAATCAGACCACGATGCACAGACATTGTCCCTCAAGGTGCGAAAAGAGCAGATCGACCGTGCTCTGAGCAACCTGACTGACCTGCGCATTCGCGAAGCGGTGGCGGACAGTGAATTCGACCAAAAGCGCACCGCGCTCGGCTCTGAACGTGCGCTCGTTCAGGAAGAATTGGACGGACGTAAGGGCACACCAGATTTCTGGTTCGAACCTTGTGTGGCGCTCGTGGAATTCAGCATTTGCGCCGCGAAATGGTTTCGCGAGGGAGACGAAATAGATAAGCGGCAAATTCTGACTTTGATCGGTTCGAACCTCACTCTGGCGGCGCAAATCCTGAGCATTCAGGCTCTAAAGCCGCTCATGCACATGCCGAAAAAGCGTGATTTGTCTCAATTGTGCGCGTATGTAGAGGCTGTTCGAGATTTTGGGTCACTTTCCGCGCTACAGGCGGTTGTCACCACGGTAAGACAACTACGCGAGCGCGCGGCGGCTCGCGAAGCCACTGCAACACAGTCTACAACGTCCCTACGTCCGTAGTCTTCCGCCTTGCTACTGATCTAGCCACCTCGCATATGCGCGGATGTCGATCATCGGCACTGTCGCGAGTGCCTGTAACCGTGCGATCAACTCCAATAGAAACGCTGTAGCCGGTTTCCCTTCAGGCAGCAGGCTATACGTCCCGACTTCTTCGCGGAGAAACATGCCGCTGGTAGCTACGCATCCGATATCGAGATAATCTTGCTCGCCGTCAATGGTAAGTGCTGTTCGCAACGCCTCTCCGAGCGGCGGTGACCAGCCACTCTCCAATGTCAGAAGGCCCCCTATAATAGGAAGTGGCTCTCTTCCTTCGTGCACGCCTCCCGCGTGTGGGATGGGAAGGCTAGTTCGCTTGAGGCGGCGAACGCTCTTCACCTTGTTGCGGGCGTACTGGACATTTCCAGCGTCGATGGACTGGCGGGCTTCGAAAACGGCGTAGACACTCTCGGCAGGCACAACCTTCAATTCGTCCATCGTGAATATAAAAGGCGAGTATTGGCGATCGAAGACAACGACATCGATCTGGTCGCTGAAATTGCCGTCGCTATCGACGACATGCGCCTTGGCGACGTTATAGCGCTTGGGCAGATATGTCGCGAGCAATTCGAGCCAGACGCCTTCAGACGCGTCCCCTTTGCTCACGGGGTGGCCCACTAGACTTCTCGCGCGCGCCAACCGCTGCTCTATATCTTCATGCAGTCCCGCGAGAAGCTTGGGGAGTGACCAGTCGCTCATATCACGATCTCATTCCAATTCGCCGCCGCGAGGGCTCGCGAGGCAGCTGCTTTGATAAGGCCTTTCTCAGCGGTCGTAAGGTCATCTGAGATGATGTTGTTGGTGTTCGCAGGATCGACAAACCGCGCGCTGGTTATATGGTCGCGAAGATATTCGAACACAGCCCATACCCGATCAGCGAGAGACGATGCTCGGTTGCTTCTCGATGCCTCGATGACAGCCAGCTCTAGGTAGAACGACGGAAACTCAAGGCTTTTTTGGTTGCGCCATAGCTTGATGATGCGTGTTTCCAATTGGCGCTTGGCGGCAGTCACGACCGCAATGTGTGTCGCAACATTCGTCTTCGTCCATGTTCCCGCCTTGCGGCGGTAGAGGCTGTGATCGTTGCTTTGAGCAGCCTGAAGCTTTCCCGGCACGAGGTCTACGCTGTAGCCGCTTATCTTGATGTTGATGCTGACGTTTTGGGGGCGCGGCGCGAAGCCGACTTGCTTCAGAGCGGTGACAAGCGTGTCTTGAATTTGCTTCAGGGTATCCGGCGTGTCGGGGCGGAGCGAAATGAACAAGTCGATGTCAGTGCCCGAAAGGTTCGCCGTACCCTTGGCGAACGAGCCGCTCGGATGGACGATGCGCAAATAGCCGTTACTCCATTGGTTGAGCAACGGCATGATCGCCGCTTGGACGCGGCGCACGGGAGAGAGCGGCCCAGTGTCAACGGCTTCTCGCACGAGGATGGCATAGAGATATTGGTCGGCTGTCATTGGTCACCGGAAGGCGGCTTGAGCATACCAAAAAATCTCTGCTGGCGTCACTCCGTGGCCACGTCACGCTCCGCCGCCTTGTGCTTCAGTTTGAGGACAAGGGAGTAGAAGGTCAGAATGCGCCGCGCCATTTCCTCCGCCTCCTCCATCGTAATCGTTTCGTTGAAGCTGCTCTCATGCGCCAACTTGTAGGAGGCAATTTGTTCAGGTGTGAGCTTCATCGCTAGACGATAGTCGAGCTGGACAAAGTAGGAAGGATACACAATCCGCCGCCGCGCCCGGAAAATGCCCCCTGTTTGAAAATTGCCGTTGGCGCACCATGGGCGGATGCCGAATGCGGTCTCCTACTTTGCACAAACTAATCATCGCGCGCGAAGGCAGCTATTCGGCATTCGCCAATCCGATCGCCTCTCGCACCTTTACGCTGTGGGAAAGACTGGCACCGGCAAATCTACCCTCATTGAAACCCTGGCGCGGCAAGACTTCTCCGCCGCACGCGGATTTGCCCTTCTCGATCCGCACGGGGACCTAGCGGCCAACCTCGCGGCCTCCGTAGTGCCGGAGAACCCTGATCGCGTGATCTATCTCGATGCTACTGATCCAGTATGTCCCTTCGGATACAATCCATTGCGCCGCGTGCGAGAGGACAAGATACCGCTTGCCGTTTCAGGCTTCCTTGAGACGCTCAAGAAGCTCTGGCCGGACGCGTGGGGAGTGCGCATGGAGCATGTTCTGCGCAATACACTCTACGCATTGCTTGAACGGGACGGATCAACCCTCCCGGATATTCTCCGCCTCTATCGGGACGAGGCATGGAGGAAGCAGATCGCGCGCGGCACTAAGAACAAAGTGGTGCGCCTGTTCTGGCAGTATGAGTTTGAACATTACCACTTCCGCCAGAAGGCCGATGCTGTAGCACCGATCCAGAATAAGATCGGGGCGCTTCTCGCTGATCCCATTCTTTATCGCATCCTCGTTGCACCCAAAATCGATTTGCGGATGCGCTCGCTCATGGAGGAGGGGCGGGTACTTCTCGTAAATCTCTCAAAGGGACAACTTGGCGAAGACAGCGCCCATCTTCTCGGCGGCCTTCTGGTCTCGACGCTCGGCCTTGCGGCATTCAGCCGGGCTGATGAAGAGCCGTCCTCGCGGCGCCCGTTCTTCCTTTATCTCGATGAGTTTCAGAACTTCACCACGCTCATGCTTGCGAACATGATGAGCGAGCTGCGCAAGTTCGGCGTAGGGCTCGTCCTCGCTCATCAATACATTGATCAGCTCGAGCCCGACATCCGGCATGCCGTCCTCGGCAATGCGGGGACAGTGATCTCATTTCGAGTCGGGACGAAAGACGCGGCGATCCTTGCAAAAGAATTTCAGCCCACCTTCGGCGTTGAGGACCTGCTGAGCCTCCCGAACTACGCGCTCTATCTGAAGCTGATGATAGACGGCACGCCAAGCAGACCGTTCAGCGCGACTACGATAAGCCCGATTTGAGGCTGAAATATTAGAAAGGGTGGGATTTGGACCGTCGCGCTAGTGGCGAGTGAAATGTGAAGTGTCGCTAATTGTCGTAGGGGACCTGGAAACGGAGGTCGCGTAGAGTTATGAGTTGGAAGACAAATTTTGAATAAATTGTGCTTCGGCCCATAAATAAAGCGGCATCCAGTATTTATCTAATACTTCCGATCGGAGAACGAATCAGATGATGTTAGGCCCATTATTTTGGAGGGCTATACATGCTGAGGTATTCGCTAACCGACACTGCTACTCCTTTCGCCACGCTTCACTCCAGCACGCGCGGAAAGGCAATTCTCGGAATGGCGGTGGGAGCGCTGGCATTCTTCGCAGCAACGGGCGGCGCATACGCCACAACGTGCCCTGCTTACACCTACACCTTCTCGAATGGCTCGAATGCCGACGCCAGCCAAGTGAACTCGAACTTCAGCACGATCATGAACTGCGCGAACACGCTGCTCGCGCCGCTGGCGTCTCCCGCGTTTACGGGGCAGTCGAGCTTTTCGACGACGTTCACGAACACGTCTTCGTCCGACACGGTAGCCGTGTTGAACGCATCAGCGCAGCTTTCGCCTCCCAGCGCATCGGCGTCGGACTTCCGCTCGCTCAACATGAGTCTTGCGTATGAGACCAGCGCGTCCTTTTCGAACACGGGCGCAGACGCCCCTACCGCAGCTTGGTTCGAAAACCGCATCCTCGATTCAAGCACGATTGCCGAACTTGATGGTGCTCAGTTCTGGGGTATGTGGGCTGGGAGCGATGCCTCGTCGCTTGGCACTGTCTCCGACGTTGAGGCAGCCAAGTTCACGCCGATAGAGTCGTTCAGCAATTCCCTCACGACGACAATCACCAAAGCGGTTGGTGTTCACGTCGCCAACGCATCTAAGAATACTTTCAACCTCGTCGGGCAAGCGGGCATTCTTATTGATGCCATCTCCTCTGGGACCAACAACACTGCCCTTTTGGTGGGCCAATCCACCGTTCCCACTGGAAATTTTGCGATCTACAATGCATCGACAAATAATAACTTCTTCGCTGGCAATGTCGGTATTGGTACGAATTCTCCGATAGCGGTTGCCGGTGGGACGCCGGCTCTTCTACAGCTTGCGGGCTCTGGTGCACTGGCGTCGGAGATCGTTCTTTCTACAAATAGCACCGCCGCGAGTGCAGACATTGGTGAGATCGATTTTGCCACCACTGGGACGAGCGCGGCTGAGAAACGGTCTGCTCTTATTTATAGCCAGTTGACATCGGCTTCCGGTTCCGCAGTGAGCGGCAACTTGGTGTTTGATACCAATAATGCGGGCGCGATATCGCAAGTCGTGGTGATGACGTCTACTGCGCGCGTTGGCGTCGGCACCTCTTCGCCAGCAGTAAAACTTGCGGTGGTGGGCGACATTCGTGTCGGCACAAGTGGTACGAATGGGTGTTTGCAGAATTTCGCTGGCACTGCCCTCACGGGAACCTGCTCATCCGATGCAGCGCTGAAGACCGTCCGAAGTGAAGTCACTGGCGTGCTGAACAAGTTCTCGGAGCTAAGGCTCGTTCGCTTCAATTGGAACAACACTGCGGCGCAAGTTTTCCATGACTCAACCGACGTCATAAACACGGGCTTCATCGCGCAGGACGTCGCCAAGCAATTTCCCGAACTCGTGTCTTTAGACGCCAAAGGCTACCGGCAGCTCGATTATTCCACGCTTTCGCTTTACGGCCTTGAAGCTATCAAAGAGCTCAAAGCCAAAAACGATCAACAAGCGGAAGAGATTGCGAACCTGAAAACGCGCCTGTCGCTCCAAGACCAACGGCTTTCCGAAATTGAGCGGCGAATCGGCGGGCGGTCTGCGGATAACAACTTGAGCCAGATTGCCTCGCAACATGTAACAGAAGCGCGGTAGTCGCTATGACTACAGATAAAAATCCGGCTGTTTCACGGCCTCGGATGGCGACCATACTGGTGAGTGCGCTCAAGGTCAGCCGCTTCTTCGGACTAGTCGCTTTTCTCTTGGTTACGGGCGCGATTGTCACGTCGAATACCGCAAGGGCCGACTGGTGGGATGTAGAGGGCCCCGTACCTTCCACAAACCACGGCGCTGATGCGGCAGGTGCGGCATATGACAGCCTGGTCAATCACTTCGGACCGCCGCCGGGTGGTGTCAAAGACGCGTACATGACCTTTACAGCAGGCGGCATTCCCGACACCTATCACATGGTCGGCAACTATGTCGGCCCGTTTCTTTGGGAAGGAATCGGCAATTCCGATTGTCATACGGGATATGGCGATTGGGCGCATTTCATTACACTAAATGGTTGCGCCACGCGGATATTTGGGTATCAGGGCAAGCCTCCGTGCGATTGCGGCGTGGGCGACCCGATCAATATCTTCTCCGGCAATAAG
>JBQCJO010000618.1:0-3457 GCA_051952735.1 Rhizomicrobium sp. | reverse complement strand
CCACACCTCGACGCCCTTACCCATGTCGACGGACTTCACATCGGCAGCCGATGCTGTAACCGGCGCGAGTAGCGCCAAGCCCATACAAAAAACAAAAGAGATCAGCCGTGTGTTCATCGCGGCTTGCCCGGCTGCAAATAAGCGGAAACCGACTCGCGCTGGAGAAGGTCTTTGGCGGCGGCAGCGCGAACCTCGCCCGCCTTTACGGCTTTGATGCGGTCCGGCCACGTGTCTACATCATCCGTGGTCAGGCCGATCGCGAGCGCCTGGCCATAAGCGGAGGCCAGCGCGTACTGGCTGTCGCGCTGATACATGGCATCAGCGACAAGCTGCGTCTTTGCGCGTTTCAGGTCTCCGGCGGCGGGCGGCTTTTTGAGATAGGTCGCAAGGATCTGATCGACCGCATGCTCGACCTGATCGAGGCGCACGCCGGGCCGCGGAACGGCATAAACGCCGAATGTGCCGTTGTCGCGATTGTAGCCGTCATAGCTGGCGCCCGCGTTGATCGCGAGCTTCCGCTTCACCACGAGCTCGCGATAAAGCGTGCTCGTCGCATCGCCGCCCAGAAGCTGCGCCAGCGTTTCCAGCGCCTCGGCCTCGCCAGGCTTGGCTTCCGTGTAGCTCACCACCCGGTAGAGGCGCATGAACAGCGGAACCTTCACATCCGGCCGATAGATCGACAGACGCGTTTCTCCCAGCCGTTGCGGCTGCGCATATTCGGCGCGGCCGCTGAGTTCGCGCGCGGGCACCTTGTCGTAAGCGGCGCTCGCCGCTTTGCGCACCTCGGCGGGCGTCACATCGCCCGCCACGATCAGGATCGCGTTGTTGGGCGCGTAGTGATGATTGTAGAAATCCTGTGCTTCCTTGCGCCCGATATGACGGATCTCTTCCGGCCATCCGATCACCGGACGTCCATAGGGATGCGAAAGATCGAGCGCCGCTTCCATCTGTTCGCGCGCGAGCGATTGCGGATCGTTGTCCACGCGCATACGGCGTTCTTCCAGCACCACATTGCGCTCGGTGTTCACATTGGAATCGGACAGATCGAGATTCGCCATGCGATCCGCCTCGAGACTCATCACCAGCGGCAGGCGATCCTTGGCGATCTGCTCATAGAACGCGGTGTAATCATGCGTGGTGAAGGCGTTGGTCTCGCCGCCATTGCGCGCGACGGTCTGCGCGAATTGATCGCCTTTCACCGTCTTGGTGCCGCGGAACATCATGTGCTCGAAGAAATGTGCCAGGCCCGACAGTCCCGGCGGATCGTCCACGCCGCCGACACGGAACCACAGCATCTGGGTGACGACGGGCGCGCGATGATCGGGCACCACCACGACCTGCATGCCGTTCTGCAACGCGAACTGGAAGACGTGATTTTCCTGCGCCTGCGCAGGAACCGCAAAAAGAAGACCGGCGGCAACTGCCGCGCAAATGAAGCCACGCGTTAAGGACATGAAGACCTTTAAATTAGAACGGCCACCAGCTTCCGCTGCTGTCCTTGCCGACAGTGGCTTTCTCGGGAGATTTCTCGGCCGGCTTGGCGCCATTCTTCGCGGCATCGATGCGCGCCTTCTCCGCTTCCGCGTCCAATGGCGCATCGCTCGATGCGGCGGCGCTGCTGTCACCGAAGAGAAGTGAATCGGTGAGCGTTCCGGTATCTTCCGCGTTGGCATTGTCGGCGGCGATGGTGCGGCGGATGGAATCGTCCGCGGTCGCCGCGCCTGTCTGCGCGAGAAGAAGCTTCTCGGCCTGGCTGTAGTTGCCGTTGATCGTGGCGGCCACTGCCGCCGTGTCGTCGCCGTAGAGCGCGGCTTGCGCGCTCTGCGTCGGAGAAATCTGGTTGAGCGGCGCGGCGCCGGGCTTCGGCGGCTTCAGATTGTAGTCCGGCGGAATGATCAGCGGCGCCTTCGTGGCGACGGCAAATTCATCCGGCGGCTGCTTGGTGATTCCGGCCGCTTCGCGGATCGTGTCGCAGGACATCAGCGACAGACCGGCGGCAAGAAGAACGCCAGCGCGCCACACAGTCCGCATGCGCAATTCGGCCATCACAACTCTCCAAATCTAGCCCGCATCGGCTGCCTGTTCGGGCCGCAGCAGGGCATCATACAAAAGCGCGGCGACGCCGAAGGTGATCGCACAGTCGGCAAGATTGAACACATACCAATCGTAGCCGAGGACGTAAAAGTGAAAAAAGTCGGCAACCTTTCCATAGATCAGCCGGTCCACCAGATTTCCCAGCGCGCCGCCGATCACAAGGCCGAGACCCACGGCCAGAGCCGGGCGGGTCGCGTTCCACAGCCAGTAACCCAGCCCACCGACCGCCGCCAATGAAAAGATGGCCAGAAAGGTGGTTCCCCAGGGCCCGTGCGCCGGGAACAGGCCATAGGAAACGCCCGGATTCCAGACCATCACGAGGTTAAAGAACGGCAGAACCTCGATCGCGTCGCCTGGCGACATATTGATGAAGCCGAATGCGTAGAGCATCAGGATTTTGGAACCCTGATCGGCGATAAGAGCGATGGCCGCGGCCGCGAGGCCCCAGTCGCGCGATGTCATGCAGTTTTCTCCAGCGCATCCACCGCGGCGGAGCAGCGGTTGCAGAGGTCGGGGTGTTTGGGGTTCTGCCCCACTTCCGGAAGGATCATCCAGCAGCGGGCGCACGTGTCGCCTTGTGCATGCTCGAAACGAACGGTCGCGCCTTCAACATCCGGCAGCTTGAACCCATCGCCCGGCGCTTCATGCGTCGATACCACGGCATGGGAGGTGATCGCGATTTCTCCGAGATCGAGGCCCTCCAGCAACTTCGCGTCATCGGCGCCGACAAACAGAACCGGACGCGCTTCGAGGCTCGCACCGATCACCTTGTCGCGGCGCGCCACTTCCAACGCGCCGGTGACGACGCGGCGAAGCTCGCGGATGCGCGTCCATTTCTGGACGAGCTTCTCGTCATGCCAGTCCTTCGGCACATCCGGGAAGGTGTGCAGATGCACACTTTCGTTCTCGCCCGGAAAGCGCAGCAGCCACGCCTCTTCCATCGTGAAGCACAGGATCGGCGCCAGCCAGGTCACGACATGACGGAAGGCCAGATCGGTGACGGTACGCGCAGCACGGCGACGTGTGCTGGTCGCGGCGTCGCAATAGAGCGCGTCCTTGCGGATGTCGAAATAGAGCGCCGAGAGTTCGTTCGTGCAGAACGAGAACACGGTGTTGTACACGCGGTTGAAGTCGTAGTTCGTATAGCCGTCGCGCACGACAGCATCGATCTCCGCCAGCTTGGCGAGGATGTAGCGCTCCAGCTCCGGCATGTCTTTGTGCGGCAGGCGTTCTTTCTCGTCGAAGCCAGACAGGTTCGCAAGCATGAAACGGATCGTGTTGCGCAGGCGGCGATAGGCATCGGTGTTCGACTGGATGATGTCGTTGCCCATGCGCAGATCTTGCGTGAAGTCAGACGACGCGA
>JBQCJO010000617.1:0-4136 GCA_051952735.1 Rhizomicrobium sp. | reverse complement strand
ATCATGGCCCGTCTTGCGGCGGATGAAGCCGAGATTCTCACCATCGCCGTGGGACCGGATCGGCGAAAGCAAGGGCTGGGATCGGGACTTCTAGGCCACGCCGCGCACGATATGCGGGCGCGCGGGGCGGTGCGGATGTTCCTTGAAGTGGCCGAGCAAAACACCCCTGCGCGGAATCTTTATGAAAAGCATGGCTTTCGCGAAGTGGGCCGCCGCAAGGGCTACTACGAAGACGGCGACGATGCCCTGGTCTTATCTGCATCTTTGCCCCTTGTTGTGGGCAATTCCGAAAAAACCCTCTAGAGTTTCGCCGGAGCAAGACGGGATGCACAGGGCGTGACGCGGATCGAGCAACTTTGCGCGGACAAAGGCCTCAGAATGACGGAGCAGCGCCGCGTGATCGCGCGCGTGCTGTCGGAAGCCCATGACCATCCCGATGCCGAAGAGCTCTATCGCCGCGCCTCTGCTATCGATCCGCATATCTCCATCGCCACCGTCTATCGCACGGTGAAGCTGTTCGAAGACGCCGGCATCCTGGAACGTCACGATTTCCGCGACGGCCGCTCGCGCTATGAAGAAGTGCCGGACGCGCATCACGATCATCTCATCGATCTGCAGACCGGCCGCGTCATCGAATTCCGCAACGAGGACATCGAGCGCCTGCAGCGGATGATCGCGGAAGAGCTGGGCTTCGAGCTGGTCGATCACCGGCTGGAACTCTATGGCGTTCCCCGCGGAAGCAAGAAGACGTCGGGTCACTGACGCCGATGGGCTCGCTTCGCGCCGGTTATGCCTTGGCGACATTTCTGCTGTCGGCGCTGGTGGTGATCCCCTACCAGTCCGTCGCACTGCGGTTCAAAACATTCGGCTACAAGAACATCCCGGAGCGTTATCAGCGCTTTCTCTCTCGCGTTTTCGGCATCCGCGTCACTGTCATCGGCAAGCCGGTTCAGGATCGCGGCGTGTTGATGGTTGCCAACCACACGTCCTATCTGGACATCCTCGCGCTGGGCGGCATCGCGCGCGTATCGTTCGTCGCAAAAAGCGAAGTGGCATCGTGGCCTCTGTTCGGTACCTTCGCGCGGCTTCAGCGCACGGTCTTCGTCGAGCGCGAGCGCCGCTCGAAGACCGGTGAATCGCGCGATCAGATCCGCGAACGTCTTCTGGAAGGCGATGCGCTGGTTCTCTTTCCCGAGGGCACCTCGAATGACGGCAATCGCGTGCTGCCGTTCAAAAGCGCATTGATGGGTGCCGCGGAATCGCAAATCGGGACAGACGCAAGCGGCAAACCGGTCTATGTGCCGGTGCAGCCCGTCTCCATCACCTATACCGGCTTGCACGGCATACCGATGGGCCGCGAGAACCGTCCGCTCTACGCATGGTACGGCGACATGGAGCTGGTCGATCATCTCTGGGAAGGGCTCGCGACGGGGCCGGTCGATCTGGTGATCCAGTTCCATGAACCGCTGACCGTCGATCAGGTCGGCGGGCGCAAAAATCTCGCGCGGATCGTGGAAGACGAAATCCGCCGGGGTCAGGCGCTGGCCTTGGCTGGACGGGCGGGGCAGAAGCCCGCCTCGGCGCAGTTGGCCAAGCCCTCCGCCGCGCAAGCCGCCGAATAGCTTGTCTTGAGCCGCCTTTCCGGCCCATAACCGCCCGAAATTGCCGCGAAAGCAGATGAAAAAGCTCTTCATCAAGACCTATGGCTGCCAGATGAACGTCTATGATTCCGCCCGCATGGCGGATCTGCTGGCGCCGCTCGGCTATGCCCCGGCCGATGCGCCGGACGGCGCGGACATGGTGGTTCTCAACACCTGCCACATCCGCGAGAAGGCGTCGGACAAGGTCTATTCCGAACTCGGCAAGCTGAAGCTGTTGAAAGAAGAGAAGGCGCAAGCCGGCGGCAAGATGTTGATCGCCGTCGCGGGCTGCGTGGCGCAGGCCGAAGGCGAAGAGATCATCAAGCGCCAGGGCGCGGTGGACATCGTGGTTGGCCCGCAGAGTTATCATCGCTTGCCGGAACTCATCGCGCGCATCCATCGCGGAAAAGGCCACGCACTCGATACCGATTTTCCGGTGGAAGAGAAATTCGACACGCTTCCACAGGATGTCGCGACGAACGGACCGACCGCGTTTCTCACCGTGCAGGAAGGTTGCGACAAGTTCTGCACTTTCTGCGTGGTGCCTTACACGCGCGGTGCGGAATATTCCCGCCCCGTCGCGCAGATCGAGCGCGAAGCGCGCGTGCTGGCGGAGAAAGGCGTGCGCGAGATCACGCTGCTCGGCCAGAACGTCAACGCCTTCAACGGCGAAGGCCCCGGTGGCGAAGCGTGGAGCCTCGCCAGGCTCGTCCGCAAACTTGCAGCGATCAAGGGTCTGGATCGCATCCGCTACACGACGAGCCATCCGCGCGACATGAGCGAGGATCTGATCCAGGCACACCGCGATGTCGAAGCGCTGATGCCTTATCTGCATCTGCCGGTACAGTCGGGCTCCAACCGCATTCTGGATGCGATGAACCGTCAGCACACGCGCGACGATTATCTGCGGCTGGTCGAGCGCATCCGCGCCGCGCGGCCGGACATCGCGCTGTCGTCCGACTTCATCGTCGGCTTCCCCGGCGAGACGGACAAAGATTTCGCGGACACGATGAATCTGGTTCGGGAAGTGGGTTACGCCTCGCACTTCTCGTTCAAATACAGCCCGCGTCCCGGCACGCCGGCGGCGACGCAAAAGCAGATCGCCGAAGACGTGAAAGCCGCGCGGCTGGACGAATTGCAAACGCTCCTTTTCGCGCAGCAGCGCGCCTTCAACGCATCCTGCGAAGGCATGACGCTGGATGTGCTGTTCGAGAAGCCGGGACGTCAGGCGGGTCAGGCGATCGGCCGCAGCCCGTTCCTGCAGCCGGTGCATGCGGACGACGCGGCGCAATTTATCGGCAAGATCGCTCCGGTGAAGATCGAGAAAGTCTTTCCCAACAGCCTTTCCGCGCGGCTCCTCAACCCGTCGCGTATGGCAGAGGCGGTTTCTTGAGCGGTAAAGGCAAAAAGCGCGAGCAGCTCACGCTCGAGTTCTCCGACAATGCATTGCTCGCGGCCATCAGTGGATCGCAGCATCGCAATTTCGTTCGCCTTGAGAAGAGCCTCGATGTGCGTGTGGACATGCGCGGCAATCTCATCTCCGTGGAAGGCGCGCCGGAACCGCGGGAGCGTGCGGCGGCCGTGCTCCGTTCGCTCTACGCACGCGCCGAAGCGGGCGACGCCATTGGCGCAGCCGAGATCGACGCCGAGATTCGCTTTGTGTTGCATGCGCCGGAAAATGGCACCGTGAAGGATTTCGGCCAGCCCTCGATCAAGACGGCCGCCTCACGCGTCACCCGCGCGCGCTCACCCGCGCAAGCCGCTTATCTGGATCTGATGCGCACCCATCCGCTCGTGTTCGGCATCGGTCCGGCGGGCACCGGCAAAACCTATCTCGCCGCCGCGTATGGCGCGCATCTGCTTTATGAGCGCAAGGTCGAGAGGCTCGTTCTCTCGCGTCCGGCGATGGAAGCCGGCGAACGTCTGGGATTTCTCCCCGGCGATCTGAAAGAGAAGATCGACCCTTATCTGCGCCCGCTCTACGACGCCTTGTTCGACACCATCGGCGACCGCGCCACGCGGTTGATGGAAACAGGCGTGATCGAAGTGGCACCGCTGGCCTTCATGCGCGGACGCACGCTCGCCAATGCATTCGTCATCCTTGACGAAGCGCAGAACTGCACCTCGGCCCAGATGAAGATGTTTCTCACCCGTCTCGGCGAAGACTCTCGCATGGTGGTGACGGGCGATGCCTCGCAGAGCGATCTGCCAGGCGGCAGGGCCGAAGGTTTGAACGAAGCGCTGACCATTCTTTCCGGTGTCGAAGGCGTCGCGACCGCGCATTTCTCCGACAAGGACGTCGTACGCCATCCCCTTGTCGGCCGCATCGTGCGCGCTTACGACAATCAGGCGCGCGGCGGATTCCTGCCCGCGCGTTATCGCAAGGATTCCGACGAAGGATGACGCGCAGCGCCGTTCGCTCCATCGACGTCGTCATTGAAGACGCGAAATGGAAAAAAGTGCCTGCGCCTGCGCGCGCGCGCATGAAGAAGGTCG
>JBQCJO010000616.1:0-2683 GCA_051952735.1 Rhizomicrobium sp. | reverse complement strand
GGTTCTTGTACGAGCGCGCCCGGCTCCTCACCCAGCGAAGCTGCCCGTCGCCCAGGCGCAGCCGGTATTCGATCTCATACGTGTTTTCCGACTTCACGCCGTTCTGCATGGCGGACATCACGGCTGTGCGATCGTCCGGATGAATGGCTGCGGCCATGGCAGTCATCGTGTATTCCGCGCCCGGCGGGATGCCGAACATCTCGCGGCAATGGGCGGTGGACCAGAACCGGTCGCTCTCGGAATCCCAGCGCCAGAGGCCAAGATCCGCCGCTTCGGCCGCGAAGGCCATGCGGTCTTCGCTTTCGAACAACAGCTTTTCCAATTGCAGGCGGCGGCGGTCCTGCGCCACGACGGCGACGAGAAGAACGATCTCCGTAAAAAAGAGAATGGCGATGGCGGCAAGGAAACGGTAACGCCACCAATGGCCCTCGGACGTGAGCCACTGCTTCACGTCCATGTTGAAGGCGAGTATGTCCAGCGTGCTCAGGACGGCCGTGCAGCCGATCAAAAGCGTGATCGTCAGCACGACGATGCGCGTGGAGCGCGTGAGAGCGTGAGAATTCCTGATGCGATTTTGAAGGGCAGGGTTGACGTCGGGACTGGCGCTCTGCCAGTCCATCGATAACAAGGGCAGTCCGGCCGAGGTGAATGCCTCGATCAGCCCATCCAGAACAGAAGATCGCTCCCTCCGCAGCATGCCCGATCTGCCCAGGGTTCGGCACGATTCGCCGAACGACGACATCCTCCTTGGTTTGTACGAAGTTGTACTTTCCGCTTTCTAGAATACGCCCTTGTTCATCTACATGAATATTGTATCAGCTTTTACTGATTAACACCTCATTAAAGCATTTCTCTCAATCGGCTTGTGCATGAATGCGTGACAGTGCGCACTGAGCAGGCCACGCGCCTTGAGAACGCATGTTTGCGACAAGACGATCGTGGGGCTGGATTCTGATTCGCGCCGCGCTGCCGGCGTGTTGCTTGTCTCTTTTTGCATCAACACATGCCGACGCAAGCCAGCCGCTCGGCGACGTTCGGCCCGACGCAGCACTCGACAGCGAATCGCTCGACAAGAGTCAGGGCATCGGCTTCTTCAACGACACCAACTTTCTGGTCGTGCCGATTCCCGTCTCGAATCCGACAATCGGCAGCGGCGGCGCGCTTGCCGGCGCGATGCTTTTCAAGACGGACGAAAAATCCAAGCCGTCCACCATCGGCGTGGCCGGCTTCTATACCAGCAACGGAAGCTGGGGCGGCGGCGCGATGGCGGACATCTGGTTCCACGAAGATCGTTATGAAGCAAAACTCACCGCCGGTTATGCCAATATCAGCTACGACTTCTACGGCATCGGATCGGCCGCGGGGCAAAGCAACATCCATGTCTCCCTGACGCAAAGCGGTGAAATGTTTCAGGGCGCTTTTTCCGCCCGCGTCGCGCCGGACTTCTATCTTGGCGCGCAGGCCCGCTACATGAACATCAAGACAAAATTCAACCTGCCGGACATAGCGGGCGATCTGCTGGACAATGGCGGGCCTCTCGCAAAGCTGAAGAACAATATCTATCTGCTGGGCCTGACGGCGGCATATGACTCGCGCGACAATTCCTTTGCGCCAAGTTCGGGCGCGCTCATCAAAGGCGAGGCCGATCTTGGCTTGCACGATTTCGCCACCCGAAACACCTATCTGCGGACGACAGCGAGCTACAGCCGCTACGACGCGCTTGATCCCAATGTGGTTCTGGCGTCCCACGCATCGCTTTGCATGGTGGGCGGCCAGGTGCCGATCTTCGATATTTGCATGTTCGGATCGAACAACGATCTGCGCGGTTATGCGACGGGCCGGTATCAGGACAAGGCGATGTTCGCCGCGCAGGAAGAGCTGCGCGTGCACGCGTTCTGGCGCATTGGGTTCGTTGCATTCGGCGGTATTGGCTCCGTCGCGCCATCGGTTGCAAAATTTCAGGACATGCTCGTCGCGGGCGGTGCCGGCATGCGCATTCTCGTGTCGAAGGATTACGGCGTAAATGTCGGGCTGGACGGCGCGATCAACAAGGACGGCGACAAATCCTTCTACGTTCATGTGGGCGAAGCGTTTTAGCCGCCACGCATTGGACCAATGTCCAATTGAGAATTTGCGCCTTCGCGACGCGACATAACTCCGGTTGTTTCATCGGAGACGGCAATGCGCTCTTCCATGATTTTCCTTGCGGCGCTCCTCATGCTGGCGGGAACGTCCGACATCCGCGCGGCAGATGCGCCGCAGACCCTGCCCAATGGATTGACGAAGGTCGAGAACGCGAAAGTGACGCTCGCTTATGCGCGCCCCGGAACGGATTGGTCGAAATACAAGACCATCCAGTTGAAAGCCCTCGTTGTGCCGCCGCAGGCGCGCAACGCCGCGCCGTCGGGAACGACACCGCAATTCGGCGAGAGCTATGTGCTGCGCGATAAGGATGTGGCGGCGCTGCAGGATGCATACGACAAGGCGATGCGCGAAGTGTTGACGCGCGCGGGATATGCGTTCGTCGATAAGTCGGGCGCCGACACGCTGATCGTCGCCGCGGAAGTCATGGATATCCGTCTGAACGCGCCGATCGAAAGCTCGCGCGTAGGTTATGCAACGCGCAGCGTTACTTTCTCCAAGGGCGGCGGTTGCATGACGGTGGGTGCGGTGTTTGCCGACG
>JBQCJO010000615.1:0-6396 GCA_051952735.1 Rhizomicrobium sp. | reverse complement strand
GCGCTCGCCGCCCTGCGGGCGGCACAGACACCTTAGTTTTGCAGAGGAGGCTTCGATGAAGTCCGTTTCCTGGCACGACCGCGAGTTCGTGCGGCCACAAGTTCCGCAGCCGGCTGTCCCGTCCGGCATCCATTTTCCGCATGAGATTCTGGATCGCGCCGATCTCAGCCGCCGCGCCAAGCGCGAAATACTCTCCGCCTGGGCGTCCGATGCCAACGCGGTCGACTCGATGCCCACGCTGCGGCACATGCCGGGCACGCCGTTTCCGGTTTTGTATTCCTCGATCATGGACGCGCGCCAACGGCTCGACCGCGAGGAATTCGCGTGGAGCGCGTGCCGGGCAGCGAAACGGGGAGGCGGTTATGATGCTTCGGCGCAGTGAGGCTCATGCGGCCGACCTCGGCGCGCCGGTCCGCCACTTCGTTTCCGGCGCCGATTACGAGCTGCGCCTGATGGACAGGGCCGGGCGCACGGTGCGGGTCTATCGCGCCCGCTTTGCAAGCGATGAGGATGCAAAGCGGATGATCCTCGACATTCGCGGGGTGGACTATCACCGCTTCGAGATATGGCGCGGCATGACGAAGATAAGCGAGGGGAAGGCTCTCATCATCTGCCGGTGACAAGCGCCGCCGCACTTGGGTCAGCGTTTTTCGCCGTCCGGCAAAGGGATGGAATTGGGCGCGTCTTCGCCCAAGGCGTTTGCGGGGCGCAGCGCTCCCGCGTCCGCGTTTGCTTCGCCGCGAAACGGATTGCTGCCTTCACGGTCGGGCATCGTCATGTACGCGGATTTCGGCTTGCCCTTCGGCGCGCCCTGCTGCCCCTGAAGATCGCCATGTTCGGTGGTGTCGTTGTTCTGGCCCATATCGGCCTCCGGCGCGGATTGCCGGATTCAACCATTGGCTGGCCTTCTCTGTTCCGGCGGGAACTTCGCCGGGATAATCTGAACCGGGCCGGTCGGGACGCGTTAGACTGACTTGTGGTTCACGGAGCGACGACCATGTCTGCCAAGGCTGTGAAGATCCCCGGGCCCGATCATCCGATCGCGGTCACGAAGAATCCGAAACGCGTGACGGTGTCGGTGAACGGCAAGATGATCGCCTCCACGACCGGCGCGCTGTCGCTGAAGGAAGCGAGCTATCCGGCGGTGCAATACATTCCGCGCGCCGATGCGAACATGGCGATGCTGGAACGCACCGATCATTCCACGTACTGCCCCTACAAGGGCGATGCGTCGTATTACTCGATCCCGCTTGCCGGCGAGCGCGGCGCGAACGCGGTGTGGAGCTACGAGCATCCGCATGAGGCGATGCGCGAGATCAAGGACTATCTGGCGTTCTATCCCGACCGCGTGACGATCGCGGAGAGTTAGCGCGGGCTATCACCTCCCCCTTGTGGGGAGGTCGAAGCACGAAGTGCTTCGGGTGGGGGGCGGCGCTTTCCAATTTCGCGCACAATGGCTTCGACTATGCCATCAAGGTTTTCACGCACCTCATCATTCCAGAACCGCAGGACGAGATAGCCCTCGGCCGCAATGGCGTCGTCGCGCTTGCGATCATGTTGAATGTTCTGTCGAAAGCCGTGCTGGCTGCCATCAAGTTCGATGGCAACGCGACCGCTATGTTCGACGAAGTCGAGAAAATATCCTCGCATCGGGGCCTGACGGCGGAAGTGATAGCCTCTCGCGTTCAACTCGCGAAGCTTCCACCACAACAAACCTTCGGTGTCCGCCCTGTTGCCCCGCAGGCGTCTGGCGCGATCGATCGTTCCGGCTTTCAAGCTCCTTCGCACCCATCCCCCCACCCGAAAAAGCTTCGCTTTTTCGACCTCCCCACGAGGGGGAGGTGATTGGAGACAGCGTTATCTGGAAACGTCGCGGAAGTTTCGCGAGCGCCTGAGAAACTGTCGCGAAATCTCTACTGCGCCGACCCATACCCCCGCGCCATGGCGGCGGCGAAGATGGGGATCCAGGCGAAGAAGAAGACTTCGAGCCACAGGAAGCGGCGCACGGTTTTGATCGCGGCGGTGGTGGGAAGCGCGGCGGGATCATTCTTCAAGGCGCGGCGCCAGCGGATATATTGCAGCGTAGGCGGCACCGACAAAATACCGACCAGCGCAAACGTGCCGATCTTCGCCCAGAAGAAATGGTTGTGGCTGTAATAGTCCCAGCCCTTCGCCGCGAAGTTCGCGCGCGCGAAGCCTACGATGAGGATGAGCACGGCGAGAATGCCGTACCACCCATCGGCCTTGCCGACGCGGGCGATGTCACCGGCGGTGATGCCGGGCTTCACCACGCCAACCTCGAACGCGATCACGCCAGCGAGCGCGAAAATCAGAACGTGATGGCCGATGGCGAAGGCCAGATCGGTGGTTGCGAAATCCATGGGATGCCCCTCTCTTGAATTTTACGATGTAAAACTAAGCGGGGAAAAGGCCGTTTCAAGGCCGCGCCCGCCGGAAATCCTAAAAATCGCACGAAGATGATCATGCCATGTTTGCGGTTTTCCTGCTCCTCTGCGGCGGGGGCGTTTGTCGAAGGCAACCGCCATGACGCTGGCCGAACTCGCCGATCTTTCGCAGGTGATCTCCTGCGTGGTCGTGTTCATCTCCGTGATCTTTCTCGCGCGGCAATTGCACCAGACCGAGATCAACCAGCAGGCGTTGATCCAGCAGGGCCGCGCCGCGCGCATCTCCACGCTCTCGCAGCAGATGGCGCAGCACGGCGTGTCCGAAGCGTGGGAGAAAGGCATCTACGGCAATCCGATCTCGCTCTCGGAACTGCATCAGTTCCGCTATCTGTGCCGCGCGATGTTCATGAGCGCGGAGGATTCCTTCTTCCAGTATCAGCGCAAGGTTCTGCATGAGGAAGGCTTCGAGAGCTTCCGCAAATCCATCGAAGTGATGATGCGCCTGCCCGGCCTTCAGGCGATGTGGAGCGAGTCGTCGGACATGTATGGCTCCAAATTCGCCAAATTCATGAACGAGATGGTGGCGCGCTCGCCCGTGGAAACCGATGTGGACGAACTCACGCACTGGATGGCCGCGGTGGAAGCCGCGAAGAAGAAAAGTGGCGGCGCAAAGTCCTAGCGTCACTGCAATCGCGCGGAAAGCGCCGCGCGCCAGTTGGCAAGGCTGCGCGACTGCAGGCCGGATGTCCTTTCGGTTTCCGCCAATATGTCATCCAGATAGGCGCGAAATTGCGGCTCGTACATTTCGCGCGTCAGCAGCCAGCCGGCACTGAGGCCCGCCGAACCGATGCCCGAGCGGATGCTGGCTTCGAAGCTCGCAAACGCCAGGTCGTCCATCAATCCACGCTCGCGCTGGAAATAGGAGTCCTCCGCGCTGACGAATACCGCGCGGCACAGATTGAGGAAACGCCCCACATCCTGATCGCTGACATCGGGTGAACCGCTCATGCATTTGTCGATTGCCGGATCGGCCCGAAGCTCGGCGAGGCGCAGCGCCGTATCCGCGATGCGCGCCGCGCGCCCCTGCTGGATCAACGCCTGCGAGTTTTGCACGTTCTGCCGCGTCTGCTGCGCCAGATAGACAAGCGACGCCAGCACGGCAACACCGCTGATCAGGCTGCCGATAGAGGCGAGATCGGAAAGTGTCATTTTTGGAATCCCCATGGCGCCGCAACGGCGCATCCCGGCGAAACCCTAGTCGAAATCCCCAATAGCGCCACCAAGGCCACGGCGTTGGCGGGACGTTCATCTGCACAGCCTTGAATCTGCCCAAAAGATCAGTCACCTAGCCGCCCTATGGCTGGACGCAAATCGCAAGACTATCTGGACCAGACGCTCGACTGGCTGCATCACCATCAGCGCGGCTTCGGCCTGGTTCTCACCATCGGTTCGCTGGTGGTGGCGCTGCCCATTCTCATGGTGCTGCTGATCCCGACATTCCTCGGCTGGTTCGCGCCGCCGCTCGATCTCAGCCAGGATCTTTACGCGGTGAACCGGCCCATCGCGTTCACCTTCATCGATGCGCAAGGCGACACCGTCGGCCATCGCGGCGCATTGGTCGGCGAGCGGCTGAAGCTGGAAGAGATGCCGCCTTATCTTCCCGCCGCGTTCATCGCGATGGAAGACCGCCGCTTCTATTCGCACAACGGCATCGACATCCGCGGGCTTCTGCGCGCGGTGTGGGTGAACTTCCGCGCCGGCCATGTCGTCGCCGGCGGTTCGACCATCACCCAGCAGACCGCCAAGATCATCTACACAAGCCAGGAGCGCACCTTCACCCGCAAGCTGGCGGAGTTGATGGATGCGGGCTCGCTGGAGAAATCGGTCTCCAAAAAACTGATCCTCGAACTTTATCTGAACCGTCTCTATCTCGGCTCCGGCGCGTATGGCGTGGACGGCGCGGCGCATGTCTATTTCGGCAAAAGCGCGCGCAATCGTCCCTGGCCGGAAGCGGCGATGCTGGCGACGCTGACGACGGCGCCGTCCGTGTTCTCGCCGCGGCGCGACCTCGAAAGCGCGCAGCAGCGCGCGCGCCGCGTGCTGAACGCGATGGTGGACACCGGCGCGATCACGCAGGAACAGGCCGATGACGCGAAGGCGCATCCGGCGGTGATCTCCGATCCGGCCATCGTGGACTCGCGCAACTTCTTCCTCGATACCGCCGCCGATCAGGCGATGGAGCTGGCGAGCGTGAACGGGCAGCGGCCGACGAGCGATCTTGTCGTTCACACCACGCTCGATCCCAAGCTGCAGGACGCCGCGCGCCACGCGCTGGTGCGTGTGCTGAATACGCGCGGCGCGAAAGTGCACGCCGGCCAGGGCGCCGTGGTGATGATGAAGCCGGATGGCGCGGTGGTGGCGCTGGTGGGCGGACGCGACTACGACGCCTCGTCGTTCAATCGCGCGACGCAAGCCGAGCGACAGCCGGGTTCGTCGTTCAAGCCGTTTGTCTATCTGGCGGCGCTGGAGAACGGCATCTCGCCGTGGGATGTGCGCACCGACGGACCGGTGGACATCAATGGCTGGTCGCCGACGAATTACGGCCATCGTCAATACGGCACCATCACGCTGGCCGAAGCGCTGGCGCATTCGGTGAACACGATCACCGCGGGGCTGGGGCAGGAAGTCGGCATCTCCACCGTGATCGAAGCGGCCAAGCGCGTGGGCATCACCTCGCCGCTGGAGCAGAACGCGGCGCTGGCGCTGGGCACGTCCGACGTGACGCCGATCGAAATGACGGCGGCCTATGCCGCTTTCGCCAATGGCGGCTATCGCGCCTATCCCTATTACGTCACCGAAGTGGACGATCTGGGCGGCCATGTTCTCTACAAGCGCTCGAACGCTGAGCCGCAACGCGTGATCGCCAGCCATGTCGACAAGGATCTCGTCGCGATGCTCTACGGCGTGGTGACGAGCGGCACGGGCCGCGCGGCGCTGCTGCCGGGCCATGAAGCGGCGGGCAAGACCGGCACCACGCAGGATTATCACGACGCCTGGTTCGTGGGCTTCACGCATGACTATGTGACGACGGTGTGGGTCGGCAATGACGACAGCTCGCCGATGAAGAACGTCACCGGCGGCACGATCCCCGCCACCATCTGGCACGACGTGATGGCCTTTGCGGAAAAGGGCCTGCCGTCCACGCCGCTGGACAAGAGCCCGCCGCAACCGGCGACCGACATCACCTCGCTCGACGAGACGATGGGCGTGGACACCGAATCCGGCGACGGCGTGAACCTGCCGTCCGGCGTGCAGGAAGATCAGTCGTCCGAGGACAATGCCGAACAGGGCAGCGGCGAAGACAGCGCGCGCGGCCAGAACCGCGGCGGCTTCTTCGACTGGCTGTTCGGCCGCGATCGCGGCAATGGCAACGGCAATGGCGATCTGGAGCGGCAGCGTCAGCAGCAGATCGAGCGGCAGCGCCAGCAGCAACTCGACATGCAGCGCCAACAACAGATGGATCAGCAGCGGCAATATCCGCCGCCGCCTGCCGCCTATCAGCAGCCGCGCACCTATCCGCCGCAATCCTATCCGCCGCCGGATCAACCGCCGCCCGGCTATTACGCGCAGCCGCGTCCGCCCGCGGTGATCCATGCACCGCCGCCCGACCAGCCGCCGCCTGCGAACGACGATGACGACGACGAAGGCGCAAGCCATCCCGACGGCGGCGATCCGCACTGACGGCTTTGTGAAAACGAACGGCAGAATTGCCAGCCTGCTCGCGCGGGCGTGATGCGCCGCGCGCAAGGATCGGGTTTACAGATAGCGCGCCCGTTTTTCAGCCCTGAATCGCGGGCACGCTTCGCGTCTCCCTGCCCATTGCGCGTGACGCGGGCGGCGGGCCCGGCCGGCGGGACCCGGCCGGGGCGGCAGCGAGACAATGTGGGGGTGGGGGGGTGATGATCTCCACAAATTTTCGGTCGCCTGGCGC
>JBQCJO010000614.1:0-2592 GCA_051952735.1 Rhizomicrobium sp. | reverse complement strand
CTTCGCCGTCGCCGCTGTGGGAGCAGTTCGTTGTCACCGGGCGCGCGCGCGCGGAAATTCGCCGCTATCTCAAGCATGCGCGCCACGACGAGCACGTGAATTTCGGCCGCAAGATTTTGGAAAAGACCTTCGCCGACGAGCAGCAGGAACTCACCGAGAAGGCCGTGGACGCGGTGGCGAAGAAGTTGCGCCTTGCCAAAGCGGAAGATGTTTATGCGGAAGTCGGCCGTGGTGCGCTGCGCCCGCAGGATGTGTTCGAAGCGATTTTCCCGGAACTGAAAAAAGATTCCGCCCAGCGCCGCGTTGCCGACGACGGCAAGAGCCGCAAGCGGCTTTCCATTCAGGGTTTGACCGAGGGCATCTCCTACACGCTTGGCCAATGCTGCCATCCGTTGCCGGGCGATCGCATCGTCGGATTGCGCATGCCGGGGCAGGGCGTTGTCATTCACACCATCGATTGCGCCGAATTGGAAAAAGCGCAGGACCGGATGGACGACTGGCTCGACGTGCAATGGGGCCGCGACGCCGCGGGTGCCGGGCCGTCGCTGGCGCGCGTCGTGGTGCGGGTGAAGAACGTGCCCGGTTCGCTGGGCGCGGTGATGACGGTGATCGGCAACAATGGCGGCAACATCTTCAACATGAAGGTGACCGACCGAAACCCGCTTTTCTTCGAGTTTCAGGTGGATATCGAAGTGCGCGATCTGGCGCATTTGCAGAACATCCTTGGCGCGCTACGCGTGAACGCGGTGGTCGAATCGGTCGACCGCGTTCGCGGACCCGATGAATCTGCAGAAAGAGCGAGCGAAGTCGCGTGACACCCGAACAGGTTCTGAAGGAATTCGAGAAAGCCGGCGCGCTGCTGCGCGGGCATTTCATTCTGTCGAGCGGTCTGCACTCCGACGTGTTCCTGCAGAAGGCGCTCGTTTTCCAGAATGCGAAGATCACCGCGAAGCTTTGCAAGGCGCTGGCGGAAAAAGTCCGTAGCGAAGTGAAACAAGAGTTCACCGCCATCGTCTCTCCCGCCGTCGGCGGCATCGTGCCAGGCTATGAGATGGGACGGCAGTTGGGATTGCCCGCGATGTATGTCGAGCGGCAGGACGGTGAGTTCACGCTGCGCCGCGGCTTCGAGCTGAAGAAGAACCAGCCGGTGCTGATGGTGGAAGATATCGTGACGACGGGATTGTCGTCGCGCGAGTGTCTGGATGCGATCCGCAAGGCGGGCGGCAAACCGGTGGCGGCTGCATGCCTGATCGACCGTTCCGGCGGCAAGGCGAAACTCGGCGTGAAATTCGTGCCGCTCGCGGCGGTGAAGTTTCCGGCGTGGGATGCGAACAAACTGCCGCCGCATCTTGCGAATACGAAGGGCTACAAGCCCGGCAGCAGAGGATTGGCTTGACGATCTCAATTGACAGCCCGCAGCCAGAACAGGATCGCCGAAAGTTGTTATGGCGCATTGTTCTGTGGGTTGTGACTGCACTGCTACTTTCGTTTGCATGTGCGTATGTCGACACACGATTGCGTAACGATATTCCGAGAGTTTTCGATCCTGCTTTCTATATTCCTGCCGTTTTGTCTAGCGCGATTGCAGCCTGGTGTTGGGGGCTACTGAGCTATCGCACGTCGCTTACAGGAAACCTGTTGGCAGTTTTTGGTAGTCTTATTGCACCGGTCTTGTTCTTCTTGATTGCCATTGTCGTCGTGGTTGCCAGTCTTGAATCCCATGTTCAAGAGCCGCCGCCCATCGCTGCTGGCCAGGACTTTGGGTTAGAGGGCATATCGCTCGAGAATGCGAACTGGACGAAAACTCTTAGACAGAAGTTTCCAACGGGTTCGACCGAAAAGAAGCTTGTCGCTGAGTTGCGCAGCCAGGGCTTTCGAGTCGAGTTGCGCAGCCACACCGCCAGATTTGACTACCAAATTAACGAGTTCTGTAGAGAGTATTTGTGGGTCAAGTGGGGCTTAAAGCCCAATGGTAGCATCGCTGCCGTGAATGGGACTGCAGGTGGAATGTGCCTATGAAGCTCCGCCTCGGCGTGAACGTCGATCATGTGGCGACCGTGCGTAATGCGCGCGGCGTGGCTTATCCGGATCCGATGCGCGCGTGCGAGATCGCGCTGGCCGCCGGCGCCGATGGCATTACGATGCATCTGCGCGAGGATCGCCGGCATATCGTCGATGATGACATCGAACGCATGGCGCGATGGAAGAAGCTGCCGCTCAACATGGAGATGGCGGCAACGGAAGAGATGGTGGAGATCGCTACGCGCGTGAAACCGCATGCGGTCTGCCTGGTGCCGGAGAAGCGGCAGGAAGTGACCACCGAAGGCGGCATCGACGCGGCGGGCCTGCACAACAAGCTCGCCCCCATGGTGCGGCGGCTGTCGGAAACGGGCGCGCGCGTCTCGATGTTCATCGATCCCGACCAGCGCCAGATCGAAGCCTCGAAATCGCTCGGCGCGCCGGTGGTGGAGCTTTGCACTGGCGCCTATTGCGAAGCGGTCATCGCTGGCAATGAAGATCTAATCGCCAAACATCTCGAAGCAGCGCGCAGATCGGCCACCGCTGCCACGAAGATCGGTCTTGAAGTCCATG
>JBQCJO010000613.1:0-2248 GCA_051952735.1 Rhizomicrobium sp. | reverse complement strand
AGCCGCAGACGATGAGGCGATCCTTCGCGCGGGTGAGTGCCACATAAAGAAGACGGCGGCGTTCGCGCATCATTGCTTCGTCGGCTTCCGCCTTTGCATCGCGCACGGCATCGGGCGCGTCGTCGTTGGAAAGCGGGAAGATGATGTCGCCATTCGGGCGGAACAGAAACTCGCCGTGACGGCCCGCGCCCTGCGCCAGCGTGGTGGTGTCGGGCAGGATGACGATATCGGCTTCGAGGCCCTTGGAGCCATGCACCGTCATCACGCGCACTTCGTCGCGGCCGCGGTCCATGTCGCGTTTGACCTCCGCTTCGCCGCGCTCCAGCCAGTGCAGGAAACCCTCCAGTGAGGGCGTGTTGTTCTGCTCATAGGTGAGCGTGAGCGAGACGAATTCGTCCAGCGCATCGGCGGCTTCTGGGCCGAGACGCGCGAGCAGCTTCAGGCGTGCCTCTTTCTCGATCAGCGCGTGGGAGAAGAATTCGTAAGGCGGGACGCGATCTGCGAGGCCGCGCATCTCTTTCAGGAATTCGTGCGCGCGCCGGTAAGGTGCGGTTTCCTCGCCCCGCTCCTGAAGCGCCCGCCACAAACGTTTGCCGTCGCGGCCATAGGCAAGCTCGCGCAATTCATCTTCGCTGATGTCGATCAACGGCGAGCGGAGCAGGGCGGCGAGGTTGAGGTCGTCTTCCGGCAGCAACACAAAACGGCCCAGCGCCACCATGTCCATCACCGCGATCTGGTCGGTGAGCTTCATGCGATCCGCGCCGGCGACGGGAATCTGCTTCTCCTTCAGGCGACGGATGATCTCGCTGGCGAAGGGGTCGCGGCGCGGCATCAAAATCATGATGTCGCCGGGGCGGATCGGCTTGTCGCGGCCGGGCAGGCGGCGCCTGGTGGCGATCCATGTTGCGATCCTGGACGCCACGCGATCGGCCAGTTGCGCGACGGGGCTGGTGCTGGATTCCACGTCGATGGGCTTGAGGCGATAGTAGTCGAGGTCGGGCCCTTTCACCGGCTTCAGCGTCGGCCACAATTCCACCCGGCCCTTCGCTTCGGCGCGATGCGCGCGGTGTTTGATCTCGCTATGCGAGAGGCCTTCACGCGCGGCATCCTCCGCGAACACTTCGTCCACGAAACCCAGAACTTCCGGCACGGAGCGGCGCGAGGTTTCCAGCCGCACATCGGCGAAGTTCGCGGTGCGCGCGGCGAAGTGCGCGCGGTTGCGCTCGAACTCTTCCGGCTCCGCACCCTGGAAGGAGAAGATGGACTGCTTCTCGTCGCCCACAGCGAAGATGGTTCGCTCGAACGCGCGTTCGCGGCCTTCGCCGGAGAACATTTCTTCGGTGATGCTGCGCACGATCCCCCATTGCTCGGGGCTGGTGTCCTGCGCCTCGTCGATCAGGATGTGATCGAGGCCGCCGTCGAGCTTGTAGAGCACCCAGGCGGCATCCGGACGGCTGCCCAGAAGCTCCAGCATCTTGGCAATGAGATCGTCGTAATCGAGCATGCCGCGCAATTGTTTCTCCGCGGCATAGACGTGGCGCATCGCGTCCACGACCGTGAGCGCGGCGTGCGCGAGTTGCGCGGCGCGCGCGGCCTTGCAGCGTCGCGCGGCGGCGTGAATGCGGCCCGCGAGGACGATCAGCCGCTGCAGCAGATCGGGCCGCGCCTGTGCGAGCGCCTTGACCGCATAGTCCTTGTACAACTCACCTTTGGTGAGCAGCCCGCGGCGCAAGATATCGAAGCGGGTGGTTGGATCGCCGGCGTCGATATATTCGCGAAGCGCCTCGGCTTTTTCGCGATCTCTCGCGCCACCACCGGAAAGCCACGCGATCAGTTCTCGGATATGCGCTTCTTCTTTTTCCAGTGCGCCGCAGAAATCGCCCGCGATATTTTCAACCGTCTCATTCTCGTTCGCGCCATGGGCCTGTTCGACGGCGCGGCGCAGTGCATCCTCGCCGCTCAGGCCGTCGAGGAAAGTCTCCAGTTTGCGGCGATCGCCGCCGCTGACGGAGTCCAGGATCTGATTGAGCCGCGTCTCGCTCGTTTGCGTGACGAGATAACCGACCGCTTGCGCGAGCGGCGCTTCGCCGAGGCCCGCGCGCTCCAGCACTTTGGCGCGCGCGTCCGCGAGCAATTCCCGCGCGGTCTGCTCGTCCAGAACGCGGAAAGACGGCGGCACGCCCGCTTCAACCGGGAAGCGCGACAGCAGACGTTCGCAGAAGGCGTGAATGGTCTGGATCTTCAGGCC
>JBQCJO010000612.1:0-5210 GCA_051952735.1 Rhizomicrobium sp. | reverse complement strand
CGGCCCGGGGCACTCATTCCACGATCCGCATGCAAACCGGGGAGGTAGAAGCGAAAGCGCTCTGTGGTGTCGGCTTGGAAGACAGCCTTCGGCGGGCCTGCTGTGTAGCTGGATGCTGAATGGCTCGCCGGGACGCCGCGCGGGCCTTTCTTTTAGGGGGAAAGACGCTTCAGGCGAGTGCTTCTTTCAGCGCCTTCGCGGCCGCGTTCAGCGCTTCCGATGCCTGCGGCAAAACCGATTGCAGATAGATAAAGTCGTGCACCATGTCGGGATAATCCGCCACGGTCACCGTGACGCCGGCCGCACGCAACTTCTTGGCGTAAGCGAGGCCTTCATCATGTAGCGGATCGAAACCGGCAAGCATGACGTAAGCCGGCGGCAGTCCCGAAAAGTCCTCGGCATGAAGCGGCGAAATACGCGGATCCTTCTTGTCCGCGTCGGTAGGCAAGTAATGCGCGTAGAACCAGTCCAGCGTCTTGCGCTCGAGAAAATAGCCTTCCGCATATTCACGCAGCGACGTCGTCTCCTCGCCGATCTGCGTTACCGGGAAAAGCAACATCTGATAGCTGAGCTTCGGCGCACCCTTCTCTTTCGCGATCTGGGCAACGACCGCCGCCAGATCGCCGCCGGCCGAGTCGCCGCCCACGGCAAGCCGATTGGCATCCACACCCAATTGTGCCGCATTCTTCTCAATCCATTCGAGCGCTCCCAGTGCGTCCTCAACGGGGCCTGGAAATTTGCTTTCCGGCGATAGGCGATATTCGACCGAGATTACGCGGCAGCCTGAACCATTGGCGATCATGCGGCAGAGCCCATCATGGGTGTCGATATTGCCGATCACCCAGCCGCCGCCATGAAAGAACACCAGGGTCGGCAATGGCTGGCTGTTCGCGGCCACCGGCGCATAAGAGCGCGCGGCGATCTCACCCCGCGTCGCCGGAATCGCGATATTCGCAACCTTTCCGATGGGGATATCCTTCGGACCAGCAAGCTGCATCAGCCCCGCGAACGCTTCGCGTGCTTCAGGCGGCGTCATCTCCCATGTTTTGGGACCGCCCATGGAAGCGACTTGATCGAGAAAGGCTTTCAGAACGGGATCGAGAGGCATGTTCAGTCCGCGAGGAATACGGACAAGTTTGCGCAGGCTCTCTCATCATGCGCAAGACACTGAAAAACAGCGGCAGATCAGTGAATAATGACCGGACGGTCGGGATCCACACGTTGGGTAACGATATCGTCCAGGAGAATTGATAGCGCATACCAGAACTGCGCGCGCTCATCCTCACCTTCGCACTCCAGCGCCACCACGGCACGGCGCGCGTAGTCCACCGCGTCCGCGCCGTGTTCGAAGGCGAGTTCGGCGGCAAGCTGGCAGAGGTCACCCGTTCTCATAACGCGAATTTTAGGCGCGCCGGGGTAAGCAATGCCTTAAGGCCGCGTTCACCCCGCGTTAAGGCTTGCGACGCAGGAATTCCGCTTCTTCTGGCGTCGAGATGCGTCCCAGCGCTGCGTTGCGGCTTGGGAAACGGCCGAAGCGCTGGATCTCCGCACGATGCTCCAGAATGTAAGGATGGGTGTAATGATCCACGCCAAGGCCTTTTGCGAATAGCGCCACCGAACGATCCTGGTCGTCCATATTCTCCGAGTGCTCAAACGGCGTGTAGAAGAATTGCCGGATAGGCGGCTCGATTCGCATATCAAAACCGCGCGTGACGCCGCGCTTTGCCACGTCGCGCGCACGCGCATCGCTTGCGACGGCGTCGGCGGTGCCGCGAAACATGGTGCGCGGGAATTGATCGAGAACGATCAAAAGCGCCAACATGCCCTCGGATGTGGTTTCCCACTCTGCCAGTTTGCCATCCCTGGCCTCGTGCCACAGGCTTTCGTAGCGCGCGCGGATCATGTCATCGAGTGCCGGCTCCGCGGCATACCACCGTTTTTCACCGACGGTGGTCGTCCAGAAATCGATGATCTGCTGCGGCGTGACGCTCACGGAATTTCGATCACCTCAGGCGGCAGTGGGCTCTGGTAGAGCTTGGCGACCAAATCTGCGCGACGGTCCATCGTCGCGCGCTGGTTCACATAGCCCTTGTCGGTGATCTCATGCCCGTCCACTGACGGAGGTTCGGTCATCAAGATCACGCGCTTGATGCGGCTTGAGGAACCGCCGGAGTTCTTGTTGTGCTCCGCGAAGGCATTCCGAACGAATTCACGAACCTTCGGCGCGGAAACAATGGCGTCCGGACCAGAGAGCGAAGCGTCGCCCGCGATCTCCTTGGCCACAGAAATGATCGGCCACGCCAGCAAGCCGACGAACGGCTTGTCCTGTCCGCACACAACGCAGTCTTGCACCAAGGGCGATGCAGCACCCACAGCTTGCGCACGCAGCGTGCCGACAGACACCCATGTACCACTGTCGAGTTTGAAATCTTCAGTCACCCGACCGTCGAAGACGAGACCTTGTGTCGGATCGCTCTCGTCCAAGAATTTCGCGGCGTCGCCGAGGCTGTAATAGCCTTCCTCATCGAATACCTTTGCTGTTAGATCAGGCCGGTTGTGATATCCCGGCGTTACCGTCGGGCCCTTCACGCGCACTTCATATTTCTGCCCGTTTGGCACCAGCTTCAGCGTGATGCCCGGCAACGGCAAACCGATCAGGCCTACGCGCTCCGTCAACCAATGCACCACTGTCACGCCCTGTGTCTCGGTCGCGCCGTACATGGTGGTGAGCGGAATGCGCATGCCGGTAGCGGCAATCGAGAGAGCCTGAATGCGCTCATAGATGTCTTGCGAGAGCGTCGCGCCGCCATAACCGACATAGCGCATCTTCTTGAAGAAGTTATCGCGGAGTTCCGGATCGCGCTCCATCGCGTCCGCAAGCCAACCGAACGCGATCGGCGCGGAGCCAAACACCAACGGCGAAATCTCGCGCAGATTCCGGATCGTTTCGTCGAACATGCCGGGAATCGGCTTACCCATGTCGAGATGCACCGTACCGCCGGCATTGATGTTGCCATTGAAACCGATGTTGCCCGCAGAGATGTGGTTCCAAGGCATCCATTCCAGACTCTGCGGAATCTCATTGGGATCCGGATCCTCAACGCGCAGCCCTTCGCTGGCGGCGATGGTGGCGCACATCATACCGTGCGTCTGGATCACCCCCTTGGGCATGCCGGTGGAACCGGATGTAAAAAGATATTTGGCTACCGTGTCGTGTTTTACCTTGTCGACGGATGCGGCGACATCGTTCGAGACGTTTGTCTTGGTAAGATCGTCATAGGCCGTCGTCGCGCGATCCGGGATCGGCATGACCGTCACCACGTCCACGCCATCCAGCGGCAGCGCCGCCAGCGCGCGCGCGTACATCGGCCCTTGCTCCGCGAAGATCATCTTCGGCTTGGTGGTCTCGAAGACGTGCTTGAGCTTGGAATGATCTCCGCTCATCAGCGAATAGGCGACGCTGACCGGCGCAATCGGCACCTGCGCTTTCAACGCGCCCAACATCATGATCGCGTGCGGAATTGAATTGCCGGACAGCACCATCAGCGGCTTGTCGGGTCCGAGTCCGCGATTGAGCAATGCCTGTGCTACCGCATTCGCGCGAGCGTTCGCTTCGCCATAAGTGATGTACTTCCAGTCGCCGGTTTTGCCGTCGGCCAGCATCTGGCGCTGACCGATGAAGTTGCGATCCGGGTGCGCAGCCGCCTTTTCCTCAAAAAGATGCGCGATGGAACGCGGCATCTGGCCCAGCGGATGGTTCGAGCGGATATATACCGTGCCATCGGATTTCCGCTCGACGGCAATATCCGGGGCCTTCTGGGGCAGCGGCTTAAAAGGAGGAAGTTCGGATTTCACCTGTATATTCATGGCGTTGGCTCCCTGGCGCGAAGAACTACACTTCGCACTCGTTATTCGTTATAAACTCCCCTTCATCGCGGGATTTTCCCGGCAAGGGGTTCGGCCATGCGTGGCAATAGTGTTCTTCTTATCATCGGCGGCGGCATCGCAGCCTACAAGAGCCTTGAACTCATTCGGCGCCTTCGCGAGCGCGGAATCTCTTCGCGCGCGATCCTCACAAATGCTGGCGAACACTTCGTCACCCCGCTTTCCGTCGCGTCACTGACGGGCGAGAAAGTTTTCCAGGATCTGTTCAGTCTCACCGACGAATCCGAAATGGGGCATATCGAACTCTCTCGCTCCGCCGACCTCGTCGTCGTTGCCCCAGCCACTGCCGACTTGATGGCGAAAATGGCGAACGGCCTCGCCAGCGATCTCGCCTCCACAACCTTGCTCGCCACTGACAAGCGAGTGTTGATGGCACCGGCGATGAACGTCCGCATGTGGAATGCACCGTCCACGCAACGCAACCTCGCAACGCTCAGGAAAGACGGCGTACTCTTCGTCGGTCCCAATGACGGCGAGATGGCGTGTGGCGAATTCGGTCCCGGCCGCATGGCGGAACCAAACGAGATAGCAGATGCGATAGAGGCTGCGCTCGCGCAGAGCGCACCTGGCCCTTTAGCCGGCGTTAAAGCATTGGTGACGGCAGGCCCGACACAGGAGCCGCTCGATCCGGTGCGCTTCCTCGCAAATCGCTCTTCTGGAAAACAGGGATATGCGATCGCGGATGCGCTCGCAAAGGCCGGCGCTGACACCACACTTGTTTCTGGTCCCGTCGAACTGATCGCACCCAACCGCGTAAAGCTGGTCAAGGTTACAACCGCACGAGAAATGCTCGTGGCCTGCGAAAATGCTCTGCCCGCGGATGTCGGCGTGTTCACCGCGGCGGTCGCCGATTGGCGGCCGGAGGCTGTCGCCAACAACAAGATGAAGAAGCGTGATGGCGGCAGCGTCCCCGATCTGAAGCTTGCGCAGAACCCGGATATCCTCGCCACCATCGGCAATGGCGCGAAACGTCCACGCCTTGTCATCGGCTTCGCTGCCGAGACGGATGACGTCGTCGCCAACGCCAAATCCAAACTCGCGAAGAAGAATGCCGACTGGATCGTGGCCAACGATGTATCGCCCGCGACCGGCATCATGGGCGGCGACAAGAACACCATCCATCTGGTCAGCAAGAATGGTGTCGAAGACTGGCCGGAATTGGATAAGCGCGAAGTCGGAGCACGGCTCGCCGCCCGCATCGCCGAAGCGTTGAAAGGCAAAGCTGCGTGAAGATCGAAATTCTGCGCCTATCTCACGCGAAAGAT
>JBQCJO010000611.1:0-8806 GCA_051952735.1 Rhizomicrobium sp. | reverse complement strand
ATCGGCGGCGATTACGAGATATTCTCGCGGCCTGAATGGAAGCGCGTGACGAATGCCTATGGGCTGCACTTCGCCAGGCAGACGCAGTTCCAGTCCGACTTCATGTATCGCGCCGTGGAGAACCGCGACGTGGATGCGATCACCGCCTTCTCCAGCGACGGCCGCATCGCGCAATACGATCTGAAATTGCTGAAAGACCCAAAAGGCGCGTTCCCGCCCTACGACACGGTGATCGTGATCTCCGCGAAACACGCGAACGATCCGAAGCTGCTTGCCGTGCTGAAACCACTGGTTGGTGCCATCGATCTGAAGACGATGCAGCAGGCGAACCTGATGGTCGATCGCCAGACCGACAAGCGCACGCCGGAACTAACGGAGTAGAGGCTCGACGCCAAAATCACGCATTAGTGGTTTTGCTTCCGTCTCCCGGCAAGTAGGCTTGCCGCCCGTGAAGGAGAAACGGCGATGTCCAGATTGTGCGTGCGCGCCTATAGCGTTTCGCTTGACGGTTTCGGTTGCGGCCCCGATCAAAGCCTCGAGCATCCGATGGGTGTCGGCGGCCACGCCCTGCACGAATGGTTCTTCCCCACGTGCACCTTCCGGGAAATGACCGGACAGGACGGCGGCACGACAGGCATCGACGACGAATTCGCGAGAACCAGCTTCGACAACATCGGCGCATGGATTCTGGGGCGCAACATGTTCGGCCCTATCCGCGGCGATTGGGGCGACGAAAGCTGGAACGGCTGGTGGGGCGATGAACCGCCCTATCATGTTCCGGTGTTCGTTCTCACGCACCACCCGCGCAAGGACTTGCCGATGAAAGGCGACACGACATTCCACTTCGTCACCGGCGGCATCCACGAAGCATTATCGCGTGCGAAAGAAGCGGCGCGCGGCAAGGATGTGCGCGTCGGCGGCGGCGCTTCGACCGTTCGCCAATATCTGCAGGCAAAGTTGCTCGATGAACTCCATCTCGCCGTCGCGCCGACATTGATGGGCAGAGGCGAAAACCTGTTCGCGGGGCTGGATCTTCCCGCCCTCGGCTATCAATGCACGCGTCACGTCGCGTCGGACCACGCGACGCATGTGATCCTTACGAAGCGCTAGGAAGACACAGGGCGGACCAGCGCCGCCGCCTTCTTCGCGCGCGTTCGCGCTTCTTCGATCGTCGCGCCGCGTGCCAGTGCCACACCCATACGGCGCTTCACATAGCTTTCCGGCTTGCCGAACAGGCGCAACTCCACCTGCGGATCGGCCAATGCTTCGGCAACCCCTTCAAAGCCGATGCCCTTCTTGTCCATGCCGCCATAGATCCCAGCCGTTGCGCCGGGCGACTTCCTTTCGGTCGAGACCGGCAAGCCCAATTTGGCGCGCGCATGCAGCGCGAACTCGCTTTGATATTGCGAGGTGAGCGTGACCAGACCCGTATCGTGCGGGCGCGGCGACAGTTCGGAGAACCACACCTCGTCGCCCTTCACGAACAGCTCCACACCGAACACGCCCCAACCGCCCAACGCTTCCGTCACCTTCGCGGCGATGGCTTTGGACTTCTCCAGCGCGACTTTGCTCATCGGCTGCGGCTGCCAGGACTCGATGTAATCGCCATCCGATTGCAGATGGCCAATGGGTTCGCAGAAATGGGTGCCGTCTTTCGCGCGCACGGTGAGCAGCGTGATCTCGAAATCGAATTTAACTTCGCCTTCGATGATGACACGCGCCGATTTCACGCGGCCGGAACTGAGCGCGTAATTCCACGCCTTGGGCACGTCGCCACTCGCCTTCAGCCGCGACTGGCCCTTGCCCGAAGACGACATCACCGGCTTCACGAAACAGGGATAGCCGATGCGGTCGCACGCCGCCTGCAGCTCCGCTTCGGACGATGCGAAGGCGAAAGGCGACACCGGCAGCTTCAGTTCATCTGCCGCCAGAACGCGGATGCGTTCGCGATTCATCGTGGTGTGCGTCGCGAAGGCGGTGGGAATGACGCGCGCCAGCCCATCCTTCTCGATCTTCACCAGCTCGTCGGTGGCGATGGCTTCGATCTCCGGCACGATGATGTGCGGCTTTTCCTTCTCCACCAGCGCGCGCAGCGCCTTCGCATCTGTCATGTCGATGACATGCGCGCGATGCGCCACCTGCTGCGCCGGTGCGTCCGCATAACGATCCACCGCGATCACTTCCACGCCGAAGCGCTGCAGCTCGATAGTGACTTCCTTGCCGAGTTCGCCAGAGCCCAGAAGCATCACGCGCGTTGCGTTCGCTGTCAGCGGCGTTCCGAATTTCATGCCCGATTCCGTTAATTCCCGTGCCTCATTTCAACCACATACCGCCCTGTTTTGGCCAATGAAAGTTCCGCTCGGTGCCACATGCGGAACGTTTCCCCCATGACAGCCAAAAAGCAGGAGATCGGGATGCCTGACTTTGAGATTCGCTATTACCATGCCGACGGCAAGCTTGCCGTCGTGCACATGTGCGCATGCGCAACCATTGACGACGCACATATTCTCGCAGAGGCGAATATCGGCGAACACGCGCGGTTCGAGATTGTCGATCGCGCCGCACAACCCGGTGGGGTCCGGTGAAGATAGCCGAACGATCATAATGCAAACTCGCCATGGCTGAGATGAAACCGGCCATGGCGAACACTATGCAGACGAACTCAGTTCTTCGCCTGATCGACCAGCTTGTTTTTTGCGATCCACGGCATCATGGCGCGCAGCTTTGCGCCCACCTCTTCGATGGGATGCGCCGCCAGCTTGGCGCGCGTCGCCTTGAAGCTTGCTTGCCCCGCCTTGTTCTCCAGCACCCAGTCGCGCGCAAATTTGCCGGTCTGGATGTCGTCGAGCACGCGTTTCATTTCCGCTTTCGTCTCCGGCGTGATGAGGCGCGGGCCGGTGCGGTACTCGCCATACTCCGCGGTGTTGGAGATGGAGTAGTTCATGTTCGCGATGCCGCCTTCATAGATCAGATCCACGATCAGCTTCACTTCGTGCAGGCATTCGAAATACGCCATCTCCGGCGCGTATCCCGCTTCCACCAGCGTTTCGAAACCGGCGCGGATAAGTTCGACCAGACCGCCGCACAACACGGATTGCTCGCCGAAGAGATCGGTTTCGCATTCCTCGCGGAACGTCGTCTCGATCACGCCCGCGCGGCCGCCGCCGATGGCGCTGGCATAGGCAAGGCCAAGATCCTGCGCGTTGCCGCTGGCATCCTGCGCCACGGCGATCAGGCACGGCACGCCGCCGCCCTTCTGATACTCGCTGCGCACGGTATGGCCGGGGCCTTTCGGCGCCACCATGAGGATGTCCAGATCCTTGCGCGCTTCGATCAGGCGGAAATGGATGTTGAACCCATGCGCGAACAGAAGCGCCGCGCCCTGCTTCATGTTCTTCTCAAGATCGTTCTTGTAGATGTCCGCCTGCAATTCGTCCGGCGTGACCATCATCATCACGTCCGCCCATTTGGCGGCATCGGACGTGCTCATCACTTTGAACCCCGCCTTCTCCGCTTTGTCGGCGGATGCGCCCGGACGCGCCGCGATGGCAACGTCCTTCACGCCGCTGTCACGCATATTCAGCGCATGGGCATGGCCCTGCGATCCAAACCCGATGACGGCGACTTTCTTGTTCTTGATGAGATTGAGATCGGCATCCCGATCGTAATACACGCGCATGCACGGCTCCTGAAAAATAGCTGAGGGGTTTTTACATCGCTTCCGGGCCGCGCGATATGGCGGCAACGCCGGTGCGCGACACATCGACAAGGCCAAGAGGTCGCATCAAATCCACGAAATTGTCGATCTTTTCCGGCGCGCCGGTGATCTCGAACACGAAGCTGTTGTGCGTCGTGTCCACGATATGGGCGCGGAAGATGGCGCTGATGCGCTGGGCCTCGGCGCGCTTGTCGCCGGTGCCGGCAACCTTCACCAGCGCCATTTCGCGCTCGATGCCCGGCGCGGCGGTCGTCCAGTTCACGACGGAATGCACCGGCACAAGACGGCGCAACTGCGCTTCGATCTGCTCGATCACTTCCGGCGTGCCGCTGGTGACAACGGTGACGCGCGATGTATGCGCCGCGTGATCCACCTCCGCCACCGTGAGGCTTTCGATGTTGTAGCCGCGCCCGGAGAACAGGCCCACGACGCGCGCGAGAACGCCCGCCTCATTGTCCACCAGCACCGCGATGGTATGCCGTTCGGTTGGCGCGCGCATATTATGCGTCATGGCCGGGCTTGACCCGGCCACCCATCGCGCGAGCGTCCGCGAGCGAAAGAGTCTCTATCGGCGCGTAGACACGCGCCGGATGGATGGCCGCCTCAAGGGCGGCCATGACGGGTTGGGGATGTTGTGCCATCTTCATCATCACACCAACATTTTCCCTTCGTCGGACACCACGGTCTCTTCTTCCATCGCGTCCGACAGGATCATCTCGTTGTGCGCCTTGCCCGACGGGATCATCGGGTAGCAATTCTCTTTCGGATCGACGCGGCAATCGAACAGCACCGGCTTGGGACTGTCGATCATTTCCATGATCTTCGCGTCCAACTCATCCGGCGTGGTCGCGCGCAGGCCGACGCCGCCATAGGCTTCCGCCAGCTTCACGAAATCGGGCAATGCTTCCGAATAGGAATGCGAATAGCGCCCGCCATGCAGCAATTGCTGCCACTGGCGCACCATGCCCATATATTCGTTGTTCAGGATGAAGATCTTGATCGGCAGGTCGTACTGCACCGCCGTGGACATCTCCTGCATCGTCATCTGCACGGACGCCTCGCCCGCGATGTCGATCACGAGAGCATCCGGATGCGCCATCTGCACGCCCACCGCCGCCGGCAATCCATAGCCCATCGTGCCGAGGCCGCCGGAGGTCATCCAGCGGTTCGGCTCCTCGAACTTGAAGCGCTGCGCCGCCCACATCTGGTGCTGGCCGACTTCCGTGGTGATGAAGACGTTGCGCCCGCGCGTCAGCTCGTAGAGCCGGTCGATGGCATATTGCGGCTTGATGAGCTTGGAGGACGGCTTGTAGTCGAGCGATTTCTTCGCGCGCCAGCCGTCGATCTCTTTCCACCAATCCTTCAGCGCCGCGCGATCCACCGACTTCTTCTGCGTCTTCCAGAAGTGCAGCATCTCCTTCAGCGCTTTGGCGGCATCGGCCACGATCGGCACGTCCACGCGCACATTCTTGTTGATCTGCGAAGGATCGATATCCAGATGGATTTTCCTGGAGTTCGGCGAGAACAGATCGATCTTGCCCGTCACGCGATCGTCGAAGCGCGCGCCCAGGCAGATCATCACGTCGCAATCGTGCATCGCGTGATTGGCTTCGTAGGTGCCGTGCATGCCGACGAGACCCAGCCATTCCGGCGATGACGCGGGAAACGCGCCGAGGCCCATCAGCGTGGACGTCACCGGAAAGCCGGTGAGCGCCACCAGCTCGCGCAGCAGCTTGCTCGCCAGCGGCCCGGCATTGACGATGCCGCCGCCGGTATAGAACAGCGGCTTCTTCGCCTCCGCCATCAACTCGATGGCTTTGACGATCTGACCAAGATCCGGATCGCTCTTCACGCGATAGGTGCGATGCTTCACAGATGCGGGCGCGACGTAAGCACCCTTCTTGAACTGCACATCCTTTGGAATATCGACCACCACCGGGCCCGGGCGGCCGGTGGTGGCGATCTGAAACGCTTCGTGCATCACGCGCGCCAGATCGTTCGCATCCTTCACCAGCCAGTTGTGCTTGGTGCAGGCGCGCGTGATCCCCACCGTGTCGGCTTCCTGGAACGCATCTGTGCCAATGAGATGCGACGCCACCTGCCCGGTGATGACGACCAGCGGGATCGAATCCATCAGCGCGTCGGTCAGGCCCGTCACCGCATTGGTCGCGCCCGGCCCGCTCGTCACCAGCACCACGCCGGGTTTGCCGGTGGAACGCGCGTAACCTTCCGCGGCATGCGTCGCGCCCTGCTCATGGCGGCAGAGCACATGGACGATGCCCTCCTGCTGGAAGATCGCGTCATAGATCGGAAGCACCGCGCCGCCCGGGTAGCCGAAGATATGCTTCACGCCCTGATCCTTGAGCGCGCGAATGACGATCTCCGCGCCGCTCAGCTCGAGCGCGCCCGCCGGCTTGGGCGGGGCTATCTTCAGTTCGGTTCCGTCTCGGTCCATCACGTCCATCCGCAAAAGAAAAAGAGGCGTTTCCGCCTCTTGTCCAAACGCCGCCAGCAGGGAAATCCGGGGTCATCCCGGCCCAGTCAGCGGCCCACCAATAATTACGAGTGCGAGGTTCATGTGCCCCGGCCCTTATTGCAGTTGCGAACGCTAAAGGCGGTTTTGGGGGCCGTCAAGCAATTTCACGCCGCCGCATCCATCAATAACGGAAGAATATTGCTCAACTCTTGCGCTTCAGCCCAATTCCAGTCCGCCATCCGGTGCCGGAACCAGGTCATCTGGCGCTTGGCGTATTGCCGGGTGCGGGCCTTGGCCTGCTCCACCGCCTCTTCCAGCGACAGCGCGCCTTCGGCAGCGGCGCGCAGCTCGCGCAGGCCCAGAATCTTCGCGGCGGTGGGCGATGGATTTTCCAAAGCTGTCGCTTCTTCCATCGCGCCGGCGGCCAGCATCTGGTCGAAGCGGTGATTGATGCGCTGGTGCAGCACATCGCGCGGCGGCGAAATGACGAAGCGCGCGACATTCAGGTTGGCGAGCAGCGGTTCACTCATCTCCGTCTGCCATTCGGACAACGGACGTCCCGTCGATTCGAACACTTCCCATGCGCGCAAAGTACGCTGCGTATCGCTGGCGCGCAGTTTCGCGCCAGCCGCGGGATCGCGCCTCGCCAGTTCGGCGTGAAACGCTTCGGGTCCGATTTCATTGCGCCGTGCTTCCGCTGCTTCGCGCACGCCCGACGGGATGGCGGGAACCAACGCGAGGCCTTCGGTGAGCACACCAAAATACATGCCGGTGCCACCCGCGAAGATCGGACCCCGTCCGGACTCGCGCGTGGTGCGCAGCGCATGCGCCGCTTCCGCCTGATAACGCCCGGCGGAATACGTCTCGCTCACGCTCACATGGCCGTAGAGCAGGTGCGGCGCGCGCGATGTGTCTTCGTCGGTCGGCCGCGCGGTCAGGATGCGCGTTTCGGTATAGACCTGCATCGAATCCGCGTTGATGACCGCGCCGCCGATTTCCTCGGCCAGGGCCAGCGCCAATGCGGACTTGCCGCTGGTGGTCGGCCCTGCGATACGCACCGCGTCAACGGCCATTTTGAAACTCTTTCATGCGATGAGCGACTCTCTGATCGTCAGCGTTATAGCAGCCGAAGGCGTCACGCGAATTCATGACGTTGTGCGCAAGATAACGCGCGACTTCAAATCCAGTGGCACCGTCGGCGCGCCGGTCTGGCTGTCGCCGGACCGGGCCTGCGACATTTCGGTGTCGTTCGCTTCGTCGGAGCTGGCGGAGATTCTGCCGCGCGGCTTCGTCCATGCCGGAGATGGCGTGGACGTGAACGTCATATCGCCCGCGAACCGCCGCAAGAAACTCCTCGTGGCCGACATGGACTCAACCATCATCGGCGTCGAATGCCTCGATGAACTGGCGGACATGGCGCATCTGAAGCCGCAGATCGCCGCCATCACCGAACAGGCGATGAACGGCGAAATCGCGTTCGAACCGGCGCTGCGCGAACGTGTCGGTTTGTTGAAAGGCCTCGCGCTCTCGGCACTGGAGCGCACCTACAAGGAACGCGTGAGGCTCAATCCTGGGGCGAAAGCACTGGTCGCCACCATGAAGAAACATGGCGCGCGCACCTGCCTCGTCTCCGGCGGCTTCACCTATTTCACCGAACGCGTCGCCAAGGACGCAGGCTTCGACGACAATCAGGCGAACACGCTTCTGGACGACGGCAACCGCCTCACCGGCGAAGTGAAAGAGCCGATCCTCGGCCGCGAAGCCAAGCTCGCGGCACTGAAATCGGAAATCGAAAAGCTGAAGATCGCGGCAGCGGATTCATTGGCGGTGGGTGACGGCGCGAACGATCTGGCGATGATCGAACGTGCCGGATTGGGCGTCGCCTATCACGCCAAGCCCATCGTGTCGGACGCCGCGGACGCGGCGATCGTCTATGGCGATCTGCGCGCGCTGCTTTATCTACAAGGCTATTCGGACGCCGAGATCGTTGAGAGTTAGGCTTCCGTAATCTAAATCTTCTCAATCCGTCATGGCCGGGCCTGTCCCGGCCATCCATTTTCCAGAAGCTATGGCCATATTTTCTCGGAAGCGAAAATGTTTGTAGTCATACTTTCTTCCGCTTTCACGTTGGGCGCATTGATTGTGGTCTTTTGGCGCAAGCGCCTGAGCAATCGTGGTCAGATAGCGGCTTGGGCGTTTCTATTATTCATCGTCACATGGGATGTATGGGTGGTTCATGTCCTCCAAACTGATCCGGGGGCATGGACGCGCCAAACTTGCGGTTGGGTAGAAGGGAAGGTCCGTGGCATGCATCAGGCCTGCTTTTAATATGCACTGCCTCTGGAAAATGGATGGCCGGGACAAGCCCGGCCATGACGACTATTGAGAAACAAAAGAAACGTCAGCGCGCGCCGCCGGTGCGTACCGCGACATAGGTGAGATCGCCGCCGCGGCTCACCAGCAGCAGCGTGACTTTCTTTCCCGCCTTGGCGTTGCCGTCCACGATCTTGTTCACATCATCGGGCGAACGCACCGGCTGGTTCTGCGCCTGCACGATGATGTCGCCGGGACGGAAATTCTTGTCGGACGACGCACCCAGCGGATCGATGTCG
>JBQCJO010000610.1:0-5869 GCA_051952735.1 Rhizomicrobium sp. | reverse complement strand
TATTCCGTCTTCACGCCGCCCAGCGCGTTGGAGAAATAGTGATACTGCGCACAGGCCACCGCGTCCGGCAGGCCGTCGAGACCAAGCTTCTTCAGGCCGGGCAAAAATTTTTCCAGATGCTGGCGGCGGAAATGCGCAAACATGAAAGCGCGCGCCGCTTCCGTGTCCTTTTGCGACACCAGCGTGAGCACCAGCCCCGTCATCATCGCATTGTAGAGTTTCGCTATCGCCTTGTAGCCCGCGGCCGCATCAGCCATCGCGCGCCTCGAAACCGGGCAACGTCCAGCGCAGTGAAATCGCGCCGGCCCGCAAAGCAAAGCCGCCGGCGAAAGCAGCTGCCGCGGCAATGGACGCATCGATCGCGAACCAGCGCAGCCCGACATAGATCGAGGCGGACAGCAGCGCGGCGGTGACGTAGATCTCGCGCCGCAGAAGAACGGATGGTTCACCGGCGAAAATGTCCCGCAGGATTCCGCCGAAGGTGGCCGTCATCACGCCCATCGCCACCGCCACGCCCGGGGCGGCGCCATAGCTCAACGCTTTTGCCGCGCCGATGGAGGCGTAGGCCGCCATCCCGACCGCATCGAGCCAGTTCAGCGCCGCGTAGCGCCATGGACGCTCGCCCACGATCCAGACCGCCACGGCTGCGCCGATGCACACCAGCAGATAGGTGCCCGAATGCACCCAGAAAACAGGCGCGCCGATGAGCAGATCGCGCAGCGTGCCGCCGCCCATGCCGGTGATGATCGAAAAGACAACAAAGGTGATGATGTCATGCCGCTTGCGCGCGGCAGCGAGTGCGCCGGTGACCGCGAAAACCGCGACGCCGACATAATCCAGCGCCTGCAGCGGAAGGTGAATGTCCTGTATCGCCCCGTCCATGCGCAACGGCTAACCCCCTTCGCGCAGCAAGACAAGCGAGAGCCCGCCGCAAGGGGAAGACGGCGGGCTCCGCGGAGGCAGCCACGAAGGCTGCGATGATCAGTTGCTCGTGGTCTGGCCCGGCGCCTGCACAGAACCCGGGCTCACGATCTTCGGATTATCCGGATCGATATTTTCACGCTCCTGCTGGAGCGCTTCCTGGCGGCCGCCATCCAGTTCGACCGGACCGCGTTCCCACATCCCTTCGCGCATATCGTGTTTCTTTTCTTTGGCCATTGCCATCTCCTGCGTTCCTAGAGAGACAACGGACGCAGCGCATCATGGTTTCACGGAACAAATACGCGCGAAGTGCGTTTAGCCTTTGTTTTCCGCGCGCAATCTGAGAAGCCCTAGCACCGCATGCAGAAACGGCGCGGGTTCCTCCACGCGCTTCGCGATTTCCGCGAGCACACCCAATATCGGATCGATCTCCAACACGCGGCCCGCTTCCCAGTCGCGCAGCATCGACGTCTTGATGTCGCCAAGCTTGCGCGTGATCGCCATGCGATCTTCCGGCATCAGCGGAATGGGAAGACCGATCCTCTCCCCGATGCGCTTCATCTCCATCATCATCTCGCGCACGAGCGCGGTCACATCCGGCTCCGAGATCATCCGCAATGTCGTTGCACCTGTGAGAACGCTGAGCGGGTTCATCGTCATGTTGCCCCAGAGCTTCAGCCAGATGTCGCGGCGTATATTGTCGCTCACCACAACCGGCAGCGCTGGCTTGCCGAAAGCCGCGGCGAACGCCTCGACGCGCGGCGATTTCGCGCCGCCCGGCTCACCGAAGATAAGTTTGTCCTCGCCGTTCACCTCGACAACGCCGGGTTGCGGAGTCCAGGCGCTCGCATGCACGACGCAACCGATGACGCGTTCTGGCGCAATCGCACTTGCAGTTCGCCCGTCGGGATCGACGCTCGACAGCGCGAAGCCGGATTGCGGAATGCCGGGTATCTGGAAGAACCACCACGGAATGCCGTTGACCGCCGGGATCACGATGCCGTTCGTGCGAAGCAACGCTTTCGCGTTCGCGGCCACCGCCGGAACGCTCTGCCCTTTCACCGCGATGATCACGGCGTCCTGCTCGCCCAACGCGGCCGGATCGCCGGCCACGGCAAGACGATGGGTCTGTTCGTTCTCTTTCCGGCGAACCTTCAGGCCGTTCGCTTTCAAGGCCGCGAGCGTTTCGCCGCGCGCCAAAAGCGATACGTCATTGCCCGCATCCGCCAGAAGCCCCGCCATCCAGCCGCCGATCGCGCCAGCACCGATCACACAGACTCTCATTTGGACGCTTCCTTTCCGATCCAGTCGGAAACTTCCTGCCATTGCGTCTGCCCATCGAGATCGCGCAGCAGCATGTGGTAGCCGTTTTCGTCGCGATGCACTTGGGCGCGCGCGCCCAAACCCGCGATCACGGCTTCGGTGGGCTTGGCGGGGATCACCTGATCGTTCTTGCCGTAGAGCAAAAGAATGGGCGGCGAGTTTGCTGCAAGATGTTCCGGCGCCTTGCGCGCCTGATCCATCAGGTTGATGAGACCGTACACCTGATCGGATCGCGCCGAATGCTGGTAAAGCGGATCGCGGGACAGTTTGCGTAGCACCTCGATGTTGTCGCACGGCACGATATGCAGTCCGTTGCCGGAGACATGCATCGCCGGAAACATGTGCGCCATGAACCATGAGGCCCAGGAATAATAGAACGGCATGTCGCCGCGTGACCAAACCGCGGGCGCAATCAGGATCGCGCCATCGATATGCGGCGGGTTGGGCGCGGCGAGCGATGACAGCACCACCGCGCCACCCATGCTCTCGCCCAGCGCATAGACCGGCACGCCCGGATATTTCACGCGCAGCGCGTCCACAAAGTCATCGAGATCGGCACGCATCGCATCCGCACCGGCCCACACGCCGGGATTGGGCGCGGCGCCGAAACCGCGCTGGTCGTAAGCAAAGGCGGTGATGCCGTGTGCGGCCCACCACGGACCGGGCATGTCGAAGGCTTCCGAATAATCGCTCATGCCGTGCAGCGCGACGATGATCGCGCGCGGATGCGCGGCGTCCCAATGGCGCAGCGGCAGATGCAAACCATCGCGCGTGACGAAGGTGTCGGCGGCGATGATGGGCGTCACCGTCGCAAGCCCTTCGCGCGCGACTTGCGGCGCGCAAGCGGCGAGCAGGATCAGCCCGCCAGCAACCGCCGCACGCGCCGCCGCAAATAGGGAAGAAGCTCGTCCGCGTACCATGGGTTCTTCTTAAGCCAGCCTGTGTTGCGCCATGATGGATGCGGCATCGGGATAAACTGCGGCGTGTATTCGCGCCATGCCGCGACCGTTTCCGTCATATTCGATTTCACGCGATCACCCAAATGCCAGGTCTGCGCATAGGAACCGACGAGCAGGATGGTCTCGAATTGCGGCAGCGCGTTGAACAGCCGCACGCGCCACGTCGCGGCGCACTCCTTGCGCGGCGGCAGATCGCTGCCGTTCTTGTCATATCCCGGAAAGCAAAAAGCCATTCCGGTCAGGGCGATCCGGGATTCGTCGTAAAACTCGTCGCGCGTGACGCCCATCCATTCGCGCAAGCGGTCGCCGCTGGCGTCGTTGAACGAGATGCCCGTCTTGTGAACCACCAGCCCCGGCGCTTGTGATGCGATGCAGAGCTTCGCCGTTTTCGACACATGGATGATCGGCCGCGGCTCGAGATAGGGCGAACACAAGGTGCAGGCCCGTATCTCCTTGACGAGACGGTCGAGATTCTCGGGTTTCTTCATCAATCTCCGCGCAGCAGGTTGCGCGCGATCACGATCTGCTGGATCTGCGAGGTGCCTTCGTAGAGGCGGAAGATGCGCACGTCGCGATAGAACCGCTCGATGCCATAGTCAGCAACGTAACCTGCACCGCCGAAGATCTGCACCGCCTTGTCGGCCACACGGCCCACCATCTCGCTCGCAAAATATTTGCAGCACGCCGCTTCCATCGAAACCGGCTCACCGCGGTCGCGCTTCTTTGCCGTCTCCTGAACCCTGCAGCGCGCGGCATAGGCTTCGGTCTTGCAGTCCGCCAGCATGCCCTGGATGAGCTGGAACTCCGCGATCTTCTGGCCGAACTGCTCGCGCTCGCGCGCATAGCTCACCGCCTCGCGGATCAATCGTTCGGCAACGCCCACGCACACCGCAGAAATATGCAGCCGTCCGCGATCCAGCACCTGCATCGCAACCTTGAAGCCCTCGCCTTCCTTGCCAAGCCGCAAGTTCTCCGGCACGCGCGCATTCTCGAAGATCACGTCGTGGATATGCGCGCCCTGCTGACCCATCTTCTTCTCGGACTTGCCGATGGTGATGCCGTGTGTTTTCGCGGGAACGATGAAAGCGGAAATTCCGCCCGCGCCTTTCTTCGACGGATCGGTGCGCGCCAGCAGCGTGAACATGCCTGCGCGCGCGGCGTTGGTGATGAAACGCTTGGTGCCATTGACGACATAATCCTTGCCGTCATGCACCGCGGACACTTTCACCGATGCCGCATCGCTGCCCGCGCCGGGTTCGGTGAGTGCGAAGCTCGCCACCATCTCGCCGGTGGCAAGCTTGGGCAGCCATTCGTTCTTCTGCGCCTCGCTGCCGAACATCACGATGCCCTGGCTGCCGATGCCGACATTGGTGCCGATCACCGAACGGAACGCCGGCGACGTCTGCCCAAGTTCAAAGCAGACGAGAACTTCCTCCTCCATGGTGAGGCCGAGGCCGCCATATTCGGCGGGGATGGAAAGGCCGAACAGGCCCAGCTCGCGCATCTGCGCGATGACGGAATCCGGCACCTTGTCGTCTTCGGAGACTTTCGCCTCGATGGGCACGCATTCTTCGGTGACGAAGCGGCGCACCGTTTCGATAAGCTGATTGCGTGTCTCGATGTCCAAAGCCATGGCCGTCCCCGGGTTCTCTGGACCGGAGTTTAGCGCATCTGGCGGGTTTGCAAGCTAGCGGAGAGTCTGGCCCGGCTGCATGGCGTAAACGCCCACAACAAGAACGTGATCCACCGTCTCGCCGTCGTCGCCCAGCGGCATGACAAGGCTTTCGTGGAACATGGAGCGGCCATCGGCCTCGCGCACATACCAGCCGCGATAGGCGCCCGGAATGCGCTTGCGCCAGGCGTTGGCATAGACGTTGTGAAGCAGCGTGCCATAACCCGGCAGCACCAGATCGATCTGCGCCATCGTCATGCCCTGCAGCGAAGCGCCCTGTGCCTGCACGATGGCGTCGCCGACGATGCGAAACTCGAATTCCTCGCCGGCGCCGATCACCCGCACCAGCACGGTGTTGCGCAGCAGTCCCGCCATCAAGCGCGGAGACATGTCGGCACGCGACGGCATCGTTCGCGCGCCACGCGCGTTTTCCCAAATGCTCAGTGCTTTCTGGACGAGCGGATTTTCGATCTCCGGCAGAACAATGCCGTGGCGAGGGCGCGATAGCCTCTCCGCCGGCTCACTCGCCGCTAAGTTGGTCTTCTGCATTGCACGCCCATGCCCGACGTCTGATAGGATGGAACTGGAGAGGTTAATTTCGTGGTAACATTGTAGGCAGTTGATCCCATGCGCCTTTCCGTTCTCGACCAATCGCCGATCCGAAAGGATGGCAGCGCGGCCGATGCCGTAAGGGAAACCATCGCGCTCGCCAAAGCCGCGGAAGCGCTGGGCTATCATCGCTATTGGCTCGCCGAGCATCACAACACCGGTTCGTTCGCGGGCAGCGCGCCGGAAGTTCTGATCGCGCGCGTGGCCGCGGAGACGAAGACGATCCGCGTCGGCTCCGGCGGCGTCATGCTGACGCACTACAGCCCGCTGAAAGTGGCCGAGCAGTTTCGGATGCTGGAGGTGCTCAATCCCGGCCGCATCGATCTGGGCCTCGGCCGCGAGCACGGAACGGACCAGCGCACCGCGCAGGCATTGCAGGCCGGGC
>JBQCJO010000609.1:0-7589 GCA_051952735.1 Rhizomicrobium sp. | reverse complement strand
AGCGACCGCGAAGCGAACGCCGGCGCCCGCCGACGAAATCGACTCATGCTTTGGCGTGCCGGGCAGCGCATGCGACTGCCACACCTCGCCGCCTTCATAGAAGCCATAGAGCTGAACGCCCGAGATCGGGCCGGCTTCCTGAATGGCATTCCAGCGCAGCTCGACTTTGCCGGCCAGCGCGGAGTCGCCTGTGATCTCGCTCGGATCGAAGGCGCGGTCGAAGCTGGAGCCGCCGAGCGAGAACTGCTCGGAAGCGAGAAGCGGATGGCCGAACGAGGTCTGCCCGCTTGCTGCGAGCAGCACCGAGACATCTTCAAACAGCGGATGCTCGTGGCTCGCGTCGAAATTGGCGCGCGTGTAGTCACCGCTCGCGCCGACGCGCGATTTGTTGGGCGAACTCTTCTTCGTCGCGCCGAAAATGCCCAGACCCTGCGTGAGGCGGCCGGAGAGCGTGGAATATCCGCCCCAGTCGTCCAGCGCGTTCAGATAAAGATTGGCATAGATCGCGCGCACATGATCGCTGAACAGCGGATCGACTGCCACGTTCTTGGAAGACGTATCGCGATAAGAGACGCCGGCTGCTCCGGTGAAGTTGAAATCGCGCGAGCGCGTGAACGGATAAGACAGCGCCATGTCACCGTTGATCGCTTTGCCCGACGTGTCGATCAGAGCGAGTACGGAGCCCGGCTTGGTGTGCGTGTAGCTGAGCGTGGTGAAGAGGCGCATGCCGTCGTCACCCAGCGGCTGATCGAAGGACAGCGCGCCATAGGCCATCTCCGGGCCGCTGTTCGGTGTGACGACCGCGTTGACGCCGAGACGTCCACCGGTCTCGAACGCATCATTCCAGAAGACGCCGGCCATCACTTCATAGGGGCCGAGATATTTCGAGCCGCGATTGTCCACCGCGATGTAAGCGTCCACCGGTTTGCGATCGACGACGAGCGTCAGATCCGCGGCGCCTTGCGCAGTTGCGGACGGAGTCAGCACGCTGCGAACCTGGAAGCCTGTGAGATCGCTCACAAGAAGAAGCTCGCGCTCCATGACCCCGGCCGTGAGCGGACGTACGGCCTTGATCTTTTCGCCATACGCTTCGAGATATTCGCGGCTGCCGCCGGCATCGCCCTGGATCTTCACCTGATCGATGTAGCCTTGCACGATCTTCAGCGTGAGCTTGCCGTCCGTGACCTTCTGCGCGGGAACGATCGTCTGCGCGAGAACGTAACCGCGGCTGCGATACGCCGCCGTCACTTTGCTTGCGAGCTCATAAACCTGCGCGAGCGTGATCGGATGATTGAGATAAGGCGCTGCAAGATTTTGCAGCTCGGCATCCGGCACTGCCGTGTTGCCTGTGAAGTACACGCCGCTGATCGTGAAGGACACGGTCTCGCTGCCGGCTGGTGCGGCGGCTTGCGGCGATGATGGAATTTCTATCGGTGCGCCGACGGACGGTGCTGCGGGTTGCGGACGAAACCGCTCGTCCACATGGCTTGGTTGAGCCGATGTCTGCGCGAGCGCAGAGGTCGAGCACATAAGCAACGCGGCCACGCCCATAGCGGCGTGCCGAAACTTCAAGCTGATCATCCTAACGCCCCAATGCCTGCCGGAGGATGGCCAACTTTGCCATCAATCTTCCGAACCCCAGTAACTATTTGTTAAGTCTTTTACTGGGTTAGCCGAAAAACGGCAACGCCGCCAAGTGACTATTACTGACCATCCACCCAAGTTTCGGGCCTGGCCATTGGACTTAGGGAGTATTCGGCTGGGTTCGCCGGGTGCGGGGCAAGTGACCGTTACCCGCCAGCCCCGAGCAGGTCTGTCATCGCCGCCAGGATGGCGCCCGGTATGGCGGGCCGCGAACTGGTCAGGATTTCCAAGGTTTCTTGCGGTGTGTGCGCCATCCGGTAGGCGCGGGAACTCATCAGGGCCACGGCCTTGTTCGCAGCCACAATAATGTAGGCCACACGGGCCGGAGGAAGCGCCTCCACTGATTCGCCCCGGCTCAGCCGGTAGGCGTCCCGCAGGACGGGCTCCAAAGGCAGGTCGAGCGGCGTATGGGCCAGAAGATCGAGCCATCGCGTCGAGCCTTCCGCGAATTGGGAGGCCTCGGTGTCTTCCAACGCGCCGGTTTTGGTGAGAAGCGGCACCGGCACGAAGAGTTTTCCGACATTCATCAATGCGCCAGCCAGTTCGGCGGTATCGGCATCCGTGCCTGAAACACCCATCCGAACAGCGATCTGGCGAGACAGAGCCGCCACCCGGCGGGAATGCTCGGCAGCGCCGGGATCGCGCTCGTCGATAGCTTGCAGCAGGACTTCAGCGACGCTCCGGTAAAGCTTCACGCCCGCTTCGCGGGCGGCTGCCTGTTGCACCGCCGTCATATGCCGCCAAAGCAGCAGGATTCCCAAGATGATAGCGAGCAGCGACAGCAGCAGGATGGTGAGGAGATTGCGGATGCGCTCCTCGACACCCGCCAGCGCCCGGGATGCGGGAACGCTCTCCACCAGCGTCCAGTTCGTGTCCGGCACGGGAAGGCCGAGATGCAGAGAATCTTTCCCATTCAGACCGGGAGCTCGCTGCAATCGACCGGGGTTGGCTGCGGCAAGGCGTTCGCCCTCACCGGCTGCCGCACCTCCGAGAGAGGACCCAACGAAGCTTGCTTTATTATGAGCGTCCGAAGCGAGCAGACTTTCATGGCCGTGATCCGCCGCAAGCACGGCGCTATCGGCAGCCCAGAAGGCTTTATCCAGCCGGCGCTCGCCAATCACATAGCCGACGGCCGGTGCGGACATCATGCCCTGTATCGGACGAACCGCTGCAAGGAACGCGATCAGCGATCCGTCTTTTGCCTGCGACACGATCGGACCTGCTTCGTCATCATGCATTTGCGCGATCAACGCCGCGATCCGTTGCGCGGAAGGACGATAGCCGAACGTGGCCGCGACCGGACGGCGCTGGGCGTCGAGCACCGCAAGGCCGACTTCGGATTGCGCACTGGGCGCGGCAGCGAACGCGCCGCGGCTGCCGAGACTGGCGACATAGCTTTGCAGGAACGCCGTCTGCGCTTCGCCTTCCGGCGTCGGCGCGGCGCCCATGGCCTTCTGCGAGAGATAGATCTGTACGGTCGGATTGACGGCGACCGCGCGCAACGACGCACGGCTCTCCTTTAACCAGTCGTTGACCATACCGATCGGCTGCGCGCCGGCGGCATGCAGGCGAACGGCCCAGCGATCGAGCTCGAATGCGCGTTCGTTGTGCGCGATGCGGAAAGCAGCAGCCACCAATGCCATCGCCGCCAGGAACACGGCAGTTCCCAGCAGGATGCCGCGGCGCCGCGCACCGATGGCGAAACTGCTCATAAAATTCGATCCAAATCTTAAAAATGTCCGAAGAAAACCCTTCGGAATCACTGCCCCGTTTGAACGTCGATTTCATACCACCCGGCGCAGAGTGGAGCGAGCAAACATCAACGGCGCGCCCCCATGCGGTCCGTCTCGCTTATCCAGAAGGTGATTCTGGCGCTTGTTCTTTTTGCGCCGGTCAGCGCCAACGCAAATTCCGTCTTCCAGTCCGGAACGGCTGGCGGACGCAATTTCACATTGTTTCCGTTCTGGCAGCAGGTGATCTCCGATATGGCAATCGCGCAGCCTGAGCCGGCCGCGCTGCATGCCGATCCGGCGCATCCTGCGAGATGCGCGATGGAGCGACTGTGCGTGCCGGCGGCATGGACCGGCTTCCTCGACGGCGTTCGCAAAAAATCGCGCAAAGAGCAGATCGAAGCGGTGAACGCCTGGGCGAACACGCGGCCTTATGTCGAAGACGCCCAGAACTATCATGTCTCCGATTACTGGGCGACGCCGGGCCAGTTTCTGGCGCATGGCGGCGACTGCGAAGATTACGCCATCACCAAGTATTACAGCCTGATCCGTTTGGGCATGTCCGCCGACGACATGCGCATCGTGATCGTGGACGACACCAACCTGAACGTCTTCCACGCTGTGCTGGCGGTTCGGGCCGAAGGCACGGTGTGGCTGCTCGACAATCAGTTGCAGCATGTCGTGCCGATGGACGTCGCCGTTCAGTATGTGCCGATCTATTCGCTGAACGAGCACGGCTGGTGGATGCACTCCATGCCGAAGATCACGCTGGGCAACGTGGTGATCTCCGCCGGACCCGCCGAAGACGACCGCCACTTCGCGCAGAATTAGGCTAAAAACGCCGCGGCAAAGACGGCTGATATCGCCGCTGGACAGGCCGCGGCCCCTCCCCTAAAAAGCCCCTCCTTCCGGGCCAAGTCCCGGATTTTCCGACGGCCAAAAGCCACGGTAAGCCCAGGTAGCTCAGTCGGTAGAGCAGTGGATTGAAAATCCACGTGTCGGTGGTTCGATTCCGCCCCTGGGCACCACCAAACCCACCCGGAACTTCGTCCAGCGTTTGCGCGTTCGCCTCGCGTGTCGGGAGATCAGGCATGCGCAAACTCATCTGGGCCATTCTGGGCATCACCGCCCTCGCCGCCGTGTGGAAATTCGAAGAGGAAGAAGATGGTACAGCGATCGCGCTGTCGCCGTTCCTCGCGGCGCTTGCCATCGCCATTCTCGTGCCGCGCCGGCGCGACCGGATCGATTTGCTCGAGGATTAGTCTTCTTCGCCGCTTCCACCGCCGTCGTCGGGCGGCGGTTCGCCACCCGGAATCGCATAGCCTTCCTTCAGCCAGCGATTGAGATCGATATCGGCGCAACGCTTGGAGCAGAACGGGCGCAGCGCCGGATCTTGCGGCTTGCCACAGATGGCGCATTTGCGCGTGATGTTGTCAGGCGGCTGTTCCGACATCGAAGCCTTCGCGCGCGAATTCGTTGCGCGCCTCGAACACAACGCGCGAGGCGCCGCGGCGTGCCAGCGCCGTGCGCACTTCTTCGCCGTGCCGTTCCAGCCAGTCGACGATTTCCGGCGAGGCACGGACGACCACCTGTTTCCCCGGCGCGGCCGCAGCCTGACGTTCCACACGCCGGATCACTTCCAGGGCCACCGTATCGCGCGTGCGTTTGCGGCCATGGCCCTCACAGGGACGGCAGCATTCGGTCATCAGCTTCACCAGCGGATCGCGGATGCGTTTGCGCGTGATCTCCACCAGGCCGAATTCCGACATCGGCGATATCTGCGTCGGCGTGCGGTCGCGTGACAGGCTTGTGTGCAGCGTTTCGAGCACCGTCTCGATATTGGCCGGATCGTTCAGGTGAATGAAATCGATCACGATCAAGCCGCCGATGCCGCGAAGGCGAAGCTGCCGTCCGATCTCGTCCGCCGCCTCCCGATTCACGTTGAGGCTGGTCTCTTCGAGGCCGGTTGAAGCGGTGAAGCTGCCGGAGTTCACGTCGATAGCCGTGAGAGCTTCGGTGCCTTCGATGGTGATCCATCCGCCACCGGGCAACGGCACGCGCGGCGACATCAGCCGCTCGATCTCTTCTTCCAGATCGTACATGTCGAACAACATGTCGGGACCGTTGAAAAGTTCGATCTTGTCTTCGGCTTCCGGCATCGCGCGGCGGCAGTAGGCGATCGCTGCGTCATACGCATGCACGTCGTCGATGAGAACGCGCGCTGTGTCGGAATCCACTTCGTCGCGCATCGTGCGCTCGATGGGATCGAGATCGTGGAACAGCGTGGTGGGAACGGACGCGCTCTGGCGCTTCGCCATCACCGGCCGCCAGGCTTCGGCAAGACGTTCGGCGTCTTCGCGGAAATCTTGCACCGTCGCCCCAATGCCTGCGCTGCGCACGATATAGCCGGCGCCCGGCACGAGTTTGCCCTTGTCTTCGGCGATCATCTGCTCGCCCATCGCGATCAGCCGTGTGCGCTCGCCTTCGTCTTCGATACGCCGCGACAATGCGATGCCCGGCTGGTTCGGCACCATCACGAGCAGGCGGCCGGCGATGGTGACGTTCGCGGAGAGACGCGCGCCCTTCTCACCGATGGGATCCTTGACCACCTGAACGACGATCTCTTCGCCTTCGCGCACGCAATCGGTGATCTTGGGCGTGCGCTCCTCATCGTTGAAACCGGGAAGATCGGCGAGGCAGCGCGCTTCGCGCGCGCCCAGAAATCCCGAGCGGTCGAGGCCAACGTCGACGAACGCGGCTTGCATGCCGGGCAGCACGCGCTGCACGCGGCCGAGGATGATATTGCCGATGAGGCTGTGGCCGCCACGGCCGCCTTTTTTCTTCAGCGCGCCATCATCGAGGCCGATCGTGCGCTCGAGGAAAAGCTCCTGGAGCTTTCCCTCTTCAGCGATGGCGACACGAATTTCCCCGGCCCCGCAATTGATCAGGACTTCTTTGTTCATACGCAGCAATCGAATATCAGCGGACGGAGCGTATCACAGAACGGTGAAACCCAAGCCATTAAGTAGGCTCGCAGTCACCTGCAGCGGCAGACCGACAACATTGGAATAGGAGCCGTTGATCTGCCGCACGAATGCTTCGGCGCGGCCCTGTATCGCGTAACCGCCGGCTTTGCCCAAACCTTCGCCGCACTGCACATAAGCGCGAATTTCCTGCGCCGACAGCGATTTGAATGCGACGCGCGTCAGCGCAACAGCGGTCTTCAACGAACCATCCGGCTTTCTTACCGCAACGGCAGTCATCACCTGATGGCGGCGGCCGGAGAGAAGTGACAAACAATCACTCACATCCTTCTCGCTTTCCGCCTTCGGAAGAATGCGACGGCCGCACGCGACGACCGTGTCGGCGGCAAGAATGAGCGCAGGCGCGCCACGCCACGATTCACCGGCGGCGCGCGCTTTCTCTTTCGCAAGGCGCAGCGCATACGCTCGCGGCTGCTCTGACTTCAGCGGCGTTTCGTCGATGGACGCGGGCTGCACGGCATCCGGCGTGATGCCGATCTGCGCGAGCAAGGCAAGCCGGCGCGGGCTTTCGCTCGCCAGCACCAGCGCAAGGCGCGCGGGCTTATTTGAAGCGATAGGTGATGCGTCCCTTGGTAAGGTCATACGGCGTCATTTCCACCATGACCTTGTCGCCGGTCAGCACGCGGATGCGGTTCTTGCGCATCTTGCCCGCGGTGTGGGCGATGATCTCGTGACCGTTCTGCAGCGCCACGCGGAATGTCGCGTTCGGCAGCAATTCGCTGACGGTCCCTTCAAACTCAAGCAGTTCTTCTTTTGCCATTATGCCTCTGGCGGGGTTCTGAGGGGCGGGAGATGCCACCGAAGCCGCCCAAAAGCAAGGGAAACCGCCCTTTTCAGGCGTCCGAGGCCCTGTTGACCGCGAAACGTGCCCGGATTCGCCGCATCAGGAGATCGCGGCATTCCCGGTAGGCATCCAGCTTCTGATCGCGGGAGCCCTCCACGGCCGAGGGATCTTGGGTGGGCCAATACTCCACAACCGCCGCGGAGGTGCGCGTCAGCTCCATGGCACGGTGATGCGCCTCGGGCGAAAGCGTGATGACGAGGTCGAAGGAGTTTTCCTCCATATCGTCGAAAGACTTGGGCCGATGCTTGCCGAGCGACAATCCGATCTCGTCCATCACCTCGGTGACGAAGTCATCACGCGTGCCTTTGCGCGCACCCGCGGAGTCGA
>JBQCJO010000608.1:0-2820 GCA_051952735.1 Rhizomicrobium sp. | reverse complement strand
CGGCGACCGCCGAAAATATCATCAAAGACAAGATCGGCAGTGGAAATTGGGACAGCCACAAGGGTCAGTCCGACTCCATGTTCGTCAACGCCTCGACCTGGGCGCTGATGCTGACGGGCCGCGTGGTGAAGCTGGACACGACCGCCGGCTGGGACTTCGAAGGCATCTTGCGCCGTCTCGTGACGCGCTCCGGCGAACCGGTCATCCGTCAGGCGGTGACCTATGCGATGCGCATTCTCGGGCAGCAATTCGTGCTGGGCCGCACCATCGAAGAAGCGATGAAGAACGCGAAGACGTGGCTCTCCAAGGGCTACCGCTTTTCCTTCGATATGCTGGGCGAAGCGGCCTACACCGCGCATGATGCGCGCCGCTATTACAAGTCTTATCAAGATGCCGTGCGCGCCATCGCCAAGGCCGCGCCGGATGACGGCAAATCCGTCTTCGACCGGCCTTCCATTTCCGTGAAGCTGTCCGCGTTGCACCCGCGTTACGAATGGATCAAGCGAGAGCGCGTGATGGACGAGCTTCTGCCGCAGCTCACCGCGCTTGCCGCCGAAGCCAAGCAGAACAATCTCGGCTTCACCATCGATGCGGAAGAGGCCGAACGCCTCGATCTCATGCTCGATGTTTTCGAGGCCATGGGCGAAGACCCGCGGCTGAAGGGCTGGAACGGCCTTGGCATGGTCGTGCAGGCCTATCAGAAGCGTGCGCTGCCGGTGATCGCATGGCTGGGCAATCTCGCGCATCGCCAGAAGCGCCGCATTCCGGTGCGCCTCGTCAAAGGGGCCTATTGGGACACCGAGATCAAGCGCGCGCAGGAGATGGGCATCTCCGATTATCCGACCTTCACGCGCAAGATGGCGACGGACACGTCTTATCTCGCCGCGGCGCGGGCGCTGCTGGCGGAAGGCGATGCGGTCTTCCCGCAATTCGCCACGCACAACGCGCACACGCTCGCGGCCATCCAGACTTTCACCAAAGGCCGCACCGATTTCGAATACCAGCGCCTGCATGGCATGGGCGAGGCGTTGCACGCGCTTTACCGCGAAAAGAATATGGGCGGTGGCACGCGCATCTACGCGCCGGTCGGCACGCATGAGGATCTGCTCGCTTATCTCGTGCGCCGCCTTTTGGAGAACGGCGCGAACACCTCGTTCGTGAACCGGCTCGCGGACGATGAAGCACCCATCGATGAGATCGTCGCCGATCCGGTGGAGCAGCTTGCCGCCTGCCATCCGCGCCGCAATCCGAACATTCCGCTTCCCGCCGACATTCTTCCGGACCGAAAGAACTCGTCCGGATTCTTCTGGAGCAATCCCGTGATCAGCGAACCCGTCATCGCCGAAATGCAGGCGAGCCTGAAAACGCCGCAGCGCGCCGTCCCTGTCATCGGCGGCGAAGAGCGCAAAGGCGTGGAGCAGCCCGTGCGCGATCCGTCCGACCGCAATCGCATTGTTGGCTACGTCATCGAAGCCAGCGATGCCGACGTGAAGGACGCGCTGGCGAAGGCGTATAACGCGCGCATCGAATGGAACGCGCTGGGCGGCAACAAGCGCGCCGATATTCTGGAGCGCGCCGCCGATCTGTATGAGAAGAACCAGGCGCATCTGATGGCGCTCGCCGTGCGCGAAGCCGGCAAGTCGGTTCCGAACGCGCTCGGCGAAGTGCGCGAGGCGGTGGACTTCCTGCGCTATTACGCGGGCCAGGCGCGCAAGCTGTTCGAAGGCAGCATGCGCATGCCCGGTCCGACGGGCGAGACGAACGATCTCTCGCTGCATGGCAAAGGCGTTTTCTGCTGCATCAGCCCGTGGAATTTCCCGCTGGCGATCTTCACCGGACAAGTTGCAGGTGCGCTCGCTGCGGGTTGCCCGGTTCTCGCCAAACCCGCGGAGCAGACACCGCTCATCGCCGCCGCTGCGGTGAAACTCTTGCATCAGGCCGGCGTGCCGGTGGATGTGCTGCATCTTCTTCCGGGCGATGGCCCGCGCATCGGCAATGCGTTGTTCGCCGATCCGCGTCTCGCGGGCGTGGCCTTCACCGGTTCGACCGACGCCGCCAATGCGATCAATCGTGCGCTCGCCTCGCGTCAGGGACCGATCGCAACGCTGATCGCCGAAACCGGCGGCCAGAACGCCATGATCGTGGACTCCACCGCACTGCCGGAACAGGTGTGCCGCGATGTGCTGGCGTCGGCGTTCGACAGCGCCGGTCAGCGCTGCTCGGCCCTGCGCGTGCTCTATCTGCAGGAAGATGTCGCCGACAAAATGCTCGGCCTCATCCTCGGCGCGATGGATGAGCTGAAATTGGGCGATCCCTTCCTGCTCGAAACCGACGTCGGCCCGGTGATCGACGAAGAGGCGCGCAAGAACCTTCAGAACCATGCCGATACGCTGGATGCGAAGCTGCTCAAAAAACTGCCTGTTCCGGCGGCGCTGGCGAGCGGCGTCTTTTTCCCGCCCCATGTGTTCGAAATCTCCGGCATCCAGCAATTGAAGCGCGAAGTCTTCGGCCCCGTGCTGCATGTCGCGCGCTGGAAAGCCGATGAACTCGACAAGGTCTGCGACGCCATCAACGCGACCGGTTACGGCCTCACGCTGGGTATCCATTCGCGCATCGACGAAACCGCCGCGTTCATCCGCGATCGCATTCATGCGGGCAATGTCTATGTGAACCGCAACCAGATCGGCGCGGTCGTCGGCGTGCAGCCGTTCGGCGGCGAAGGCTTGTCCGGCACCGGACCGAAAGCCGGTGGCCCGAACTATCTGCAGCGTTTCAGTTTGGAACGCACTTATACTGTGAATACAACGGCGGCAGGCGGCA
>JBQCJO010000607.1:0-5281 GCA_051952735.1 Rhizomicrobium sp. | reverse complement strand
GTGCTGGGCGCGATGGTGGGCCAGCGGAAGCACACATGCTGTTCGGACTGGAAGACAACCGCATGCGCCGGGTGTTCATCGATCAGGAAGCCGCGGGCGAAGACCGCAAGCGGCGCGAACATGCGCGGCTGAACATGTTGCTGGCCTATTGCGAGGCGTCGCGTTGCCGCCGCCAATTGCTGCTGGAGTATTTCGGCGAACAGGCGGAACCGTGCGGCAACTGCGACGTCTGCCGCGATCCCGCCGAACGCATCGACGCCACTGAGGACGCAAAAAAGATTCTCACTGCCATTCGCGGCACCGGCGAACGCTATGGGGCGGGACACATCATCGACGTGCTCCTGGGCAATCGCACCGAGCGGATGACCGAGGCGCACGCGGCGCTGGAGGTTTTCGGCAAGGGCACGCTGCGCAAGAAAGACGAATGGCAATCGCTCATCCGCCAGATGGCGGGCGAAGGCCTGCTGCGGCATGACCTGCAAGGTTATGGCGGGCTGGAAATCGCCGAGAAAGGCCATGCGCTGCTGCGCGGGCACGGCAAATTCGACGCCCGGCCGATCAAGCCGCGCGAGCGAACCAAAAAACAAGCGCGCGCCGAGCAGATGGCGGAGCAATCCGAAGAGAACCAGTCGCTGATCGCGGCCTTAAAGGCGCTGCGCATGAAGCTGGCGCGCGAGCGCGGTGTGCCGCCCTACGTCATTTTCTCCGACCGCTCGCTGATCGACATGGCGCAGCTTCGCCCACGCGACGACAGCGAGTTCGGGATGGTGCATGGCGTGGGCGCGGCGAAGCTGAAGGATTTCGGCAAGATATTCCTCGCCGCGATCCGCGAGCATCGTGCATGAGCTGGATCGCGCTGGCGTTTTGCGGGCCGGTGCTGTGGGCGATCTCTACCCACATCGACAAATACCTGGTTGAAAAGTTCTTCAAGGAAGCCGGCGTCGGCACGCTGCTGATCTTCACCTCGCTGATCGGATTGATCGGCCTGCCCTTCATCGCGGCATTCGTGGATGTGACATCCATCGGCGCGACGGGCGCGTGGGTCACCAGCCTCACCGGCCTGCTCTACATGGTGGCGATGTTCTTCTATCTGCGCGCACTGCAGCAGGAGGAAGCGACAACCATTGCGCCGCTGTTTCAGACCTCCACGCTGTTCACCTATGCCATCGCTTATTTTGTGCTGCATGAAACGCTGACCCTGGAACGCATAGCGGGCGGTTTGCTGGTGATGGCGAGTGCGCTGGTCATCTCCTACGACCCCGGCCACAAGCGCAAATTCAAATTGCCTGTCGTGATGCTGATCCTCGCCTGCACGGCGACGCTCGCGGTGTCGTCGGTGGTGTTCAAGCTGTTCGCGATCCGCGACGCTTTCTGGGCCGTGACGTTCTGGAATTTTGCAGGCGAAGCGGTGTTTGGCGCCGTGATGCTGGCCGTTCCTTATTACCGGCGCGAGTTTGTGGGCATGTTCAAGCAGCATCCCGGTGCGGTGATCGGTATCAATGCCGCAAACGAGCTGATCAATCTCGGCGGCGGTCTGGCGGCGCGTTGGGCCTCGCTGCTGGGGCCGGTAAGCCTTGTCTCGGCCATTGGCGGCACCACGTCGCTATTCGTGTTCGGGTTTGGCGTGCTGATTTCGCTGTTTGCGCCGAAGTTCGGCCGCGAGGACCTGTCGCGCGGCAGCCTGATTCAGAAAGCCATCGCCGTTGTGCTGGTCGGTGTCGGTGTTACGCTGATCGGCAGAGCCGGCGCACAGTAAGGGGGCTACGATGCGCGTGATCCTGTTTGCATTGTCATTGTTGATCGCAACACCCGCGCTCGCCGCGCAACCTTGGCTCACACTGCCGCCGACACCCACCTTGCCGAAAGCCGACGTGAGCGGCCTTGCGCCGGTGAACGGCGTCAAGCTCTGGTATGCGGAATTCGGACAAGGAGAGCCGGTGCTGCTGGTGCATGGCGGTCTGGCGAACAGCGACTATTGGGGCAATCAGGTGCGCGCGCTGGTGGCGGCGCACTACAAGGTGGTCGTGATGGACAGCCGCGGGCATGGCCGCTCATCGCGCAATGCCGAGCCTTACGGCTACGACCTGATGGCGAACGATGTCCTCGCCCTGCTCGACTATCTGAAGATTCCGAAGGTCGCGCTGATCGGCTGGAGCGATGGCGCGATTATCGGCCTGGACATCGCGATGCGTCATCCGGACCGGCTGATCGGGCTGTTCGCTTTCGCCGCGAATTACGATCCCAGCGGCGTGCAGAACGCATCGAGCGCCGTGGTGGACCAATACATCGCTCGCGCCGGAAAGGAATATGAAGCGCACTCGCCCACGCCCAAGGAATACAAGAGCTTCGTCGCGCAGATCACGCATATGTGGGATTCGCAACCGCGTTGGACGAAGGCCGACCTTGCGAAGATCCGCGTCCATAGCTGGATCGTGGATGGCGATCATGACGAGATGGTCAGGCTCGACCAGCCTCGCACGATGGCCGACTGGGTGCCGAATTCCGGCCTCCTGATCGAGCCAGAGGTGAGCCACTTCGCATTCCTGCAGAACCCCGACCAGTTCAATGCGGACATACTGCGTTTTCTGAAGTCGAAATAGACACCCGCGAAATTTGCATGGCTCGTGTTTCGAGCGATGCACAGCAATAGCCTTTTTGACAAAGGGTTTCCGGGGTTCGCAAGCCGCATGATAAAACCCGCGCACTCAAAAATTCGCGGAGGAAATCATCATGTCGTTTTCCATGTATCAGGCATCCGTGCCCGCTTACGGCCAGATGCTAAAAACGCTCACGCACGTTCTCAAAAAAGCCGAGGAGCATTGCGAAGCGAAAAAGATCGACCCGAGCGTTCTGGTGAATGCGCGGCTTTATCCGGACATGGCGCCGCTGTCGCGCCAGATCCAGATCGCGACCGATCAGGTGAAGGGCGGTCTGTCGCGCCTCGCCGGCAAGGAACCGCCGAGCTGGGCCGATGAGGAGAAGACCTTCGCCGACCTGCACGCGCGCATAAAGAAAGCACAGGATTTCCTCGCCACCATTCAGGCGAGCGACGTTGACGGTTCGGAAGACCGCGACGTCAAGCTGAAGGTCGGCCCGCAGGAGATGACGTTCAAGGGCCAGCAGTTCCTGGTGAACTTCTCGCTGCCGAACTTCTATTTCCATGTCGTTACGGCATACGACATTCTGCGCCACAACGGCGTGGAGATCGGCAAGCGCGATTTCCTCGGCGGCCTCTGATCGCCGATTGACCGCTTAAGTGAGCGCCCGCACAATGTCGAAAGACATTTTGCGGGCGTTTTCATGAGCGACGATATTCTTCAGGTCGAAACCATCGGCGAGATCCAGCGCGTCACACTGAACCGGCCGGACCGGCTCAACGCCATCAATCATCCGATGGCCGAAGAGCTTCTGGATTATTTCGAGAAGCGTCGCCGTGACACGTCCACGCGCGTGATCATCGTTCGCGGTGCTGGACGCGGCTTCACCGCAGGTGCGGACCTGAAAGCGATGGGACAACCGGATCAACTGCGCGACGGGCCACATGGCGACTGGGTGCTCCGCGACACGATGAGCGCGATGCGCGCCTGCCCACAGCCAATCATCGGCGCCGTGCATGGCGCGGCAGCGGGTGGCGGATTGGCGTTGGCCCTCGCCTGCGATGTTCTGGTCGCGGGTGAAAGCGCGAAATTCCATTCGGCGTTCCTGAAAATCGGATTGTCCGGCACCGAGCTCGGTGTGAGCTGGCGGCTGCAACGCGCGATCGGAACTTCGAACGCGCGCGAAATTCTGCTGACCGGCCGCCCGGTGGATGCGCAGGATGCCTATCGCATGGGGCTGGTGTCGCGCGTGGTGCCGGATGCGCAGTTGGACGATCTGGGCATGACGCTGGCCAAAGCAATGCTGGAAGCACAGCCGGATGCGCTGCGCCTCACCAAGCGCGCGATGGATGCGGCGCTGGAGATCGGCAATTTCACCACCGCGATGGAAAGCGAAGAACGCGGCCAGATGCTGATGATCAACCGCCGCCGCAGCTAGCCGAACAACCGCTTCAGCACCGAACGGTCGCGCAGGATTTCCTGCGCGGCATTGTGGCCCGGCGCACCGGTGACGCCGCCGCCCGGATGCGTGCCCGCGCCGCACATATAGAGTCCGTCGATGGGGCTGCGGTAATCGCCATGGCCCAGCACCGGGCGCGCGGCCCAAAGCTGATCCAGCGACATCCGGCCATGCATGATGTCCCCGCCCACCAGCGCGAAGGTCCGCTCCAGATCAAGCGGCGACAGCGCAACGCGGCCGAGGATGCTGTCGCGGAAATTCGGCGCATATTCGGTGACGGTGTCGATGATGAGGTTCGCGACTTCGTCTTTCACATCGTCCCAGCTACGGCCGTCGGACAGTTCCGGCGCGAAGTGCTGGCAGAACATCGCCGCGACATGCTTGCCCTTCGGCGCGAGCGTGTCGTCCAGTACCGAAGGGATGATCAACTCCACGATAGGCTTGCGCGACCAGCCGAATACTTTCGCGTCGTGATAGGCGCGCTCCATGTAATCCAGCGACGGCGCGCAGATGATACCGCTGCCGAGGTGATCGCCGGTATCCGGCATGCCCCGGAATTTCGGCAGTTCGGACAGCGCGACATTCATGCGGAACGTGCCGGAGCCCGACACGTAATTGTCCATGCGATGGGCGAAATCCGGATCAAGCTCTTCCGGGCTGAGAAGTTTCGTGTAGAGCAGCTTGGGATGCAGATTGCCGACGACACGATCCGACATGAGTGTTTCGCCGCTTTCGAGGATGACGCCCGCGGCCCTCCCCTTCTTCACCACCACACGCGCCACCGGCGCTTCGGTGCGAATGGTGACGCCCACGGCTTCGCAGGCACGCTTCATCGCTTGCGTGATCGCGCCCATGCCGCCAATGGCATGGCCCCATGCGCCTTTCACGCCGTTCACTTCACCGAAGAGATGGTGCACCAGCACATAGGCCGATCCCGGCGCGGAGGGTGACGCGAAATTTCCGACGATCGCGTCGAAGCCGAACACCGCCTTGATCGGATCGCTTTCGAACCAGCGGTCGAGGAATTCCCGCGCGCTGAGCGTGAAGAGATCGAACAGCACGCGCTGACCTTCGAGATCCAGCTTGGCCACGCCGCGCGCCTGCGTGGCGAGCTTGAGCAGATCGTGCACACCACCGCCGGCGTTCGGCGGTGCCTTCAATGCCAGGTCGCGCAGCACGTCCGCTGCCTGATCGATGGCGTTGTAATAAAGAGGAAGTTGCTCAG
>JBQCJO010000606.1:0-4328 GCA_051952735.1 Rhizomicrobium sp. | reverse complement strand
CACAAGCCGCCGATACCGAAATTCGATTCTGCCCGGCGAGCGCGGTTCACGCCTATCCGCTGTCGAACCGCGCCGAAGGCTTGCTTCTGCAGAATGTCGCCGTCATCAATCACGGCGCACCGCTGGTGGTTTCGCAAATCGACATCCAGCTGCTCGACAAGGGGGTAGTGCAGGAGGAGCGTCACATCGCCGGTGAGGCGCTTGCCAAGACCGCGTCGAGCGGTCCGGCCGTCCAGAAAAGCGGAATGATGCAGGCAGCGTCGTTCCAGTTTTGCGGCACCGACCTGATCATGCCGGGAATCACGCTCGCCGGTCCTGATCTCAAAACGCAGCAGGCGCTGCTTGTTCTCTATCAGGCCTTTGCCTATCGCGGCGCGCGCGATGCGCTGCGCGTGGCGGTGACGGCGAAGCAGGATGGACGCGATGTGCGCTTCAGCGCGGAGATTCCCGTGCGTGCCGATTTCGCGAAGAACAGCTATATCTTCCCGCTGCGCGGCATCTGGTATGCGGGCGTGGGCCCTACGTTCCACACTGGCCATCGCTGGGGCGTGCCGGAGGAGTTCGCCTTCGACATCGCCAGGATCGGTGCAAGCGGAACGACACATTCCGGAGATGGCTCCCGCTTCACCGACTACTACGCATATGGCGCGGAGGTGCTGGCATCAGCGGATGGAAAAGTCATCGCGGCGTCGGATGGTCTGAAGGAAGATGCAAGTGTCATGCGCAAGCTGGGCGAGGCGCAGGACGCTTATATGCAGCGGGTGATGGCCGATCAGGCGGCGCGGCTGGCAGGCGGCGTTTCCGCCGTCGCAGGCAACCACATCGTCATCGATCATGGCGGCGGAGAATATTCACTTTATGCGCATCTTCAGCCGGGTTCGTTGCGCGTGCATGTGGGCGATGTCGTGAAGCAGGGGCAGGTCATCGCGAAACTGGGATCGTCCGGCAATTCGACGGAGCCGCATCTGCATTTCCAGCTTTGCGACCGGCCCGATCCGCTGATGTGCGCGGGCATTCCCATCCAGTTCACGAATGTCGAACTGCCATGGGCCGACATGCCGCGCCCGATGCAGAGCGGCGACATCGTCGTCGCACGCTGATCAGTTGTAGCTCTGCAGCGGCGCCACTTCGAGCGAGCCTTCCCGCAGCGCCCGAATGGCCTGGGTCGCCGCGGCCGCTCCCGCGATGGTCGTGTAGTACGGCACCTTCTGGTGCAGCGTGGTGCGGCGGATGGAGAAGGAGTCCGCGAGGGACTGCGTGCCTTCCGTGGTGTTGAAGACAAGCTGCACTTCGCCGTTCTTGATCGCGTCCACGATGTGCGGGCGGCCTTCCAGAACCTTGTTGACCTGTTTCACTTCGAGACCGTTCTCGCCCAGGAACTGCGCGGTGCCGCGCGTGGCGATGATCTCGAAACCCATCTCGATCAGGTCGCGCACGGGCTGCAGCGCATAGTCCTTGTCGGCATCTTTCACCGATACGAACACGACACCGGAATGAGGCAGGCGCAGACCCGCGCCGACTTGCGCTTTCGCGAAGGCGCGGCCGAAGTTTTCGTCGAGGCCCATCACTTCGCCGGTGGATTTCATTTCCGGCCCGAGCACCACGTCCACGCCAGGGAAACGGTTGAAGGGCATCACCGCTTCCTTCACCGCGATATGGTTCGGGTTTGGGCGCTTCAGGTTGAAGGATTTGAGCTTCTCGCCGGACATCACGCGCGCCGCGATCGCGGCGACGGGCAGGCCGATGGCCTTCGCGACGAACGGCACCGTGCGGCTCGCGCGGGGGTTCACTTCGAGCACATAAATCTCGCCGTCCTGTACGGCATACTGCACGTTCATCAACCCGCGCACGTTCAGCGCCTTCGCCATCGCGACGGTCTGGCGCTCAATCTCAGCGATGATGGTCTTGGGCAGCGAATGGGGCGGGATCGCGCAAGCGGAGTCGCCGGAGTGCACGCCCGCTTCCTCGATGTGCTCCATGATGCCGGAAATCCAGACATCGCCGTCGCTATCGCCGATGGCATCCACGTCCACCTCGATGGCGTGATGCAGGAAGCCGTCTATCAGGACCGGGTTGTCGCCGGAGATCTTGAACACATCGCCTTGCGCCACGGTCGTCTTGAGCGTGGCTTCGTTCGGCACCACCACCATGCCGCGGCCACCGAGCACATAAGACGGGCGCAGGATGATCGGGAAGCCGATCTCCTTCGCCGCCGCCATCGTCTCATCCGGCGTCATGGCCGTGGCGTTCTTCGGCTGCTTCAGCTTCAGATCGTGCAGCAGGACCTGGAAACGCTTGCGGTCTTCCGCAAGGTCGATGGCGTCGGCGCTGGTGCCAAGGATTGGCACGCCTTCATCGGTCAGTGTGTTGGCAAGCTTGAGCGGAGTCTGCCCGCCGAACTGCACGATCACGCCCGCGAGCGTGCCTTTGCTCTGCTCGACACGCACGATTTCCAGCACGTCCTCAGCGGTGAGCGGCTCGAAATAGAGGCGATCAGAGGTGTCGTAATCGGTGGAGACGGTTTCGGGGTTGCAGTTGACCATGATGGTCTCGAAACCCTGCGCTGACAGCGAGAACGCGGCGTGGCAGCAGCAGTAATCGAACTCGATGCCTTGGCCGATACGGTTGGGACCGCCGCCAAGAATGATGATCTTTTTCTTGTCGGACGGTTTGGCTTCGCATTCGGCTTCGCCATTCACCGGGATCTCGTAGGTCGCATACATGTAAGGCGTGATTGCCGCGAATTCGGCAGCGCAGGAGTCGATGCGCTTGAACACCGGATGGATGTTCAGCTTGCGGCGCGCGGCGCGGACTGTCTTCTCGCTCATGCCGCTGAGCTTTGCGAGGCGTGCGTCGGAGAATCCCATGTTCTTCAGACGGCGGAAACCGTCGCGATCCTGCGGCAGGCCGTTGGCGCGGATGTCTTTCTCGACAGCGAGAATCTGCGCGATCTCGTTCAGGAACCACGGGTCGTATTTCGCGATGGCGGCGACGTCCTCCACTGGCATGCCGTTGCGCATCGCTTGCGCCGCAATGCGCAAACGATCCGGTGTGGCTTTCGCCAGCGCGGCGCGCATGGAGTCCTTGTCGTCGGGCAGGTCGATCTCGTCGAAGCCGGTGAGGCCGGTTTCCATCGAGCGCAGTGCCTTCTGCACCGACTCTGCGAAGGTGCGGCCGATGGCCATGGCTTCGCCGACCGATTTCATGGAGGTGGTGAGGATCGGTTCCGCGCCGGGGAATTTCTCGAACGCGAAGCGCGGGATTTTCGTCACCACATAATCGATGGTCGGCTCGAACGAGGCCGGGGTCACCTTGGTGATGTCGTTCTGCAATTCGTCCAGCGTGTAACCGACGGCCAGCTTCGCAGCGACCTTGGCAATCGGAAAGCCCGTGGCTTTCGAGGCCAGCGCTGACGAGCGCGATACGCGGGGGTTCATCTCGATGACGACCATGCGGCCGTCCGCCGGGTTCACCGCGAACTGCACATTCGATCCGCCGGTTTCCACGCCGATCTCGCGCAGCACCGCGATGCTGGCGGAACGCATGCGCTGATATTCTTTGTCGGTAAGTGTAAGGGCAGGAGCGACGGTGATGCTGTCTCCCGTATGCACACCCATCGGATCCACGTTCTCGATGGAGCAGATGATGATGGCGTTGTCGGCGCGGTCGCGCACGACTTCCATCTCATATTCCTTCCAGCCGAGAACCGATTGCTCGATCAAGACTTCGTTGGTGGGCGAGGCGTCGAGCCCCGCTTCCACGATCTCGAAATATTCTTCGCGGTTATAGGCGATGCCGCCGCCAGTACCGCCGAGCGTGAACGACGGACGGATAACAGCGGGCACGCCGACTTCATCTAGCGCCTGTAGCGCGTGAGCGAAGGCTTCCGGCGAAAGCTCCATGATCGGATTGTTCTGCCCGTCATAGAGGAAGTTGCCGTGGTCATCCTTCTTGTGCCGCAGATATCCTTTGAGCGTGACGCCGGTCGGCACGTCGAGCCCGATCTTCATCATCGCCTGGCGGAAGAGTTCACGGTCTTCGGCCTTGTCGATCGCGTCGGCGGAGGCGCCGATCAGCTCGACATCGTATTTCTCCAGCACGCCGCGTTTGCGCAGCGAGAGCGCGGTATTGAGTGCGGTCTGCCCGCCCATCGTCGGCAGCAGCACGAATTTGCGGCCAGCCGGCACGTTTGAAATTTCGCGCGCGATGACCTTCTCGACGAATTCCGGTGTGATGGGTTCGATATAGGTCGCATCCGCCATGTCCGGGTCGGTCATGATGGTGGCGGGGTTGGAGTTCACCAGCACCACGCGATAGCCCTCGGCCCG
>JBQCJO010000605.1:0-8329 GCA_051952735.1 Rhizomicrobium sp. | reverse complement strand
AGGGGCCGTGGGAAGCGGGCGAACGCGTGCTGGTCTGCGTGGATGAGCGGCCGGGCAGTGCGGCGCTGGTTCGCTACACGCGCCGCCTCGCGGACAGGCTACGAGCCTCCTGGGCGGCCATCTATATAGAGACACCGCGCTCCAGCGGCTTGACCGATGCCGAACGCGACCGCATCGCGGAAGCCCTGCGTATTGCCGAGCGGCTCGGCGGCGAAGCTGTCACGGTGCCGGCGGCAGGCATTGCGGACGGCATCCTCGATTATGCCCGCGCCAACAATTTCACCCATATCGTCACAGCAAAAACGCCGCGCTCGCGCATCTCCGAATGGTGGCGCGGCTCGACGGCGCTGGAGATCATCCGTCGCGCAGGCGATATCAGCGTGCATGTCGTGCCCGAGCAGGAAAATGCGGCCCCCGCTCGATCGCCGATCGCAAAGCAGCTTTCGCAATTTCATCCCTCTCGCGACTACCGCACCTATCTGGGCGGCTTTTTGTTCGCCATCGGCGCGTTGTGCGTCAGCCTGGTGCTGCGGCAATTTCTTGGCATCAACAATGTCGCGCTGGTGTTCCTCACCGGCGTGCTGGCGAGCGCGATCACCTATGGCTTGTGGCCGGCGTTGTTCGCCAGCCTTGTCAGCGTGCTGGCATTCAACTTCTTCTTTCTGCCGCCGCTTTACACGCTGCGTGTCGCCGATCCGGAGAACGTCAACGCGCTGTTCTTCTTCGCCGTGGTCGCGTTCATCGCCAGCAATCTGACGGCGCGGGTGCGCGCACAAGGCGTTGTCGCGCGCGAACGCGCCAAGGCCACGGAAGACTTGTTCTTATTCAGCCGCAAGTTGGCGGGCGTGTTTACGCTGGACGATCTGCTTTGGGCGGCAGCGTTCCAGTTCGCGCAGATGCTGAAGCTGCGCGTCGTGATCCTGCTGCCGGAAGGTGAAAGCGTTTCGGTGCGCGCGGGTTATCCGCCGGAAGATATGCTGGAGGAAGCCGATCTCGCTGCCGCCAAATGGGTGTGGGAGCACGGCACCGCGGCGGGCCGCGGCGCGGATACGCTGCCGGGCGCCAAATGGCTGTTCCTGCCCATGCGCACGGGACGCGGCACCGTCGGCGTTGTGGGACTGGACAGTGTAAAGTCCGGCGCGCTGCTGACGCCGGACCAGCGCCGGCTGTTCGATGCGCTGGCCGATCAGGCGGGGCTTGCGATCGAGCGCGTAAACCTCGCGCAGGATATCGACCGCAATCGTCTCAACACCGAGACCGAGCGGCTGCGCTCCGCCTTGCTCACCTCCATCAGCCACGATCTGCGCACGCCGCTTGCCTCTATTCTGGGCGCAGCCAGCAGCCTCAAAACCTATGGCACGACCTTGGACGAAACCGCGAAGCAGGAATTGCTCGGTTCGGTTCTGGAAGAAGCCGAACGCCTCAACCGCTTCATCGCCAATCTGCTCGATATGACGCGACTGGAATCGGGCGCCATCGTGCCCAACCTTGAGATGATCGATCTCTCCGACGTTCTGGGAAGCGCGTTGCGCCGCGCATCGAAAGTTCTGGCTTCGCATGATGTCACGCTATCGCTCGCGCCGGGGTTGCCGATGCTGAAGCTCGATCCGGTGTTGTTCGAGCAGGCGGTGTTCAATCTTCTCGACAATGCCGCGAAATATTCGCCGCCCGGTTCGCGGGTGACGGTGCAGGCCGAATTGGCCGGCAACCGCATCGTGCTTGCCGTGCGCGACAGCGGCGACGGCATCCCGCCCGACGATGTGGAGCGCATCTTCGACAAATTTTATCGCGTGCAGTCTTCGGATCATAAGCGCGCGGGCACCGGCCTCGGCCTGGCGATCAGCCGAGGTTTCGTCGAAGCGATGGGCGGCACGCTTGATGCCGGAAATCGCAGCGATGGGCATGGAGCCGTGTTCACAATCGCTTTGCCCGTGCCGGAAGCGGGCGCGATGGGAGAACGCGCGGCATGAGTGCAGCATTGCGCGTTCTCGTTATCGATGATGAACCGGCGATCCGCCGCTTCCTGCGCACCAGCCTGTCAGCACAGAACTATTCCGTGCTGGAAGCTGAGGACGGTGAGAGCGGCTTGGCGATGCTGTCGCGCAATGCCGTCGATGTTCTGGTTCTCGATCTCGGCCTTCCGGGCATGGATGGCCTGGAGGTGCTGAAACGGATGCGTGACGGCGGATCGTCCGTTCCGGTGATTGTGCTTTCCAGCCGTGACGACGAGAAGGGCAAGGTTGCCGCGCTCGATCTGGGCGCCGACGACTACGTCACCAAGCCTTTCGGCATGGAGGAATTGCTCGCCCGCATCCGCGCCGCCGTGCGCCACCGTTTGCAGCAGGAAGGCGAGAAGCCGCTTTTCAAAACGGGCGATCTCGCCGTAGATCTCGTCCGCCGCGTCGTCACGGTGCGTGGACAGGAGGTCAAACTTACGCCGCGCGAGTATGACCTGCTACGCGTGCTTGTGGCCCATGCGGGCAAGGTGCTGACACATAAGTTTCTGCTGCGCGAAGTCTGGGGCAGCGAAACGGATGTGCAATATCTGCGCATCTATGTCCGCACCCTGCGCCAGAAGATCGAAGCCAATCCCGAACAGCCTGCCCTCGTTCAAACGGAACAGGGCGTCGGATATCGCCTGAAAATCGCCGATTGAGAGTGTTGGTATCGCTGTTGGTACAACAAGGCCTTCTTTACAAATATCATAACTAATTCGAAGCTCTACCTCGGCCTGTGGTTTCTACCGGGCCCACCAACACTCCATTCGGCGTAGTCGCGCTCTGCCCATGTGCGTCGATCACGATCAGCTTTTGGCAGCGGGATAGCAGGTGTGTTGTTCGCTCACTGCGCTGTACCCCGAACGAGCAAATGAGCACTATCGCTGCGGCGGAAAAAGGGGCGGGAACACCATGCTCAGAGCTTTTGCGCCATTCCGTATAGTATGGCCCCCGAGATCTCCTGGTAGCGCTCCGCCAAAGCAGAGTTCGGAATAGGAGGGCGTGTCTGGTTGACGCCGCGTGCGCCGTCGGCAAGCAAACGGCCAACGGACTCCGGCGAAGCGGGCCGGTTCAACTTCAAAAGGCGCTGTTTCTGCAGGAGCCGAAGCAGTTTTGCGAGTTCGTCATGAGAGAGAGTTGCGTATTCGACCATGATGTCCGCGCAAATAACGAACGCCGCGTCGTTGATCTCCTTGCCGAACGGTGACGTGCTGAGCTTGCGACGCGTTTCGCCGTAGCGCGCATCCATCCAGGCAGTGATCGCGGCGAGAGCGTTGGGCCGCTTGCCATCGAGCACCTTTTGCGCCGCAAGCCGTCCCAATTCGAGGGCGCGGTCATTTTCCAGTCGAATCATAGCGCGGAAGGCTTCGTCCTTGCTGCTGAAGTAATAATAAAGAGCGCGCCGCGTCAGTCCGCAGGCCGCAGCCAATGTGACCATTGTCATGGCTTCGTAGCCGTGCCGCAGGAAAGCCTCCTGCGCGCGCGCCGTGACCTTCAATTGTGACGCTACGGAGAGGGTGGCCTGGGGTTTGCTCATATTGCTCACATCTGTGCAAAATGGTACGGACGGCGGTTGGTGGGTGGGTTGGGTATATGCGTCGGAATCGGGAACAATACTACGCAAATGAGCGCGGTATTTGGAGCGCGCACGCGCTAAGCGCTTGTCCGTCATTGTCAATTTCGCGTGGTTTCACAGGCCGGACGCTCCGGAGTGTGGGCCGTGCCGATTTTAACCGATCACACAAGTTCGCCGCCCACCCAATAATGGCCACTAGTGCAATGGTGCACTGCTTCCAAACTTGCAGACGAGTTGGTGTTCCGGCCGCGCATCGTGCCGGACGAGGGGTTTGTCGGTAGGGAGCAGTGCCTCTGTGCGCATCGGCGCAAGTGGCCGTTCCATGTCCCAATCTCTCGAATTTTATCTTTATTTGAAGGATTCGTGCGTGCCTGCCATGGAAAAGAACCGCAACTTTCTGACCGCTCTCCGAAACGGGAAGCGTGGCATCGCGAGCCGCGCGATCGCGATCGTCGCGATGCACGGGCTTTGCGCCAACGCCTATGCGGCGAACGTTCTGCCGACGGGCGGTCAATATGTTGCCGGCAGCGGCGCCATCTCCACCGCCTCCAAAGGCGTTGTGGTGAATCAGTCGAGCAAGACCGGCATCGTCAACTGGCAGGGCTTCTCGATCGGTTCGGGCAACACCGTCCAGTTCAACAACGGATCGGGCGCAACGCTGAACCGCGTCACGGGCGGCAATCTCTCCCAGATCGACGGCATGCTGAAGGCGACGGGCTCGGTCTATCTCATCAACCCGCAAGGCATCGTGGTGGGCGCCGGCGGCAAGATCATCACCAATGGCAGCTTCGTCGGCTCGACCCGTGATGTGAGCGACGACGACTTCACGAAAGGCAAGGCGCTCCGCGCCAAGGGCACGTCGTCTGGCGCCGTGGTCAACAAGGGAACGATCACTTCTTTATACGGCGACACGATTCTCGTCGGCAGTAGCGTCAGCAACAGCGGCAGCATCTCGGCGCCGAACGGCACGGCAGGGCTCGCCGCCGGCAACGATGTCACCTTGCGCCCGGCCGGCAGCGATCCGCGCATTGCGGTGTCGGCGGGCAAGGGCGACGTCACCAACAGCGGAACGGTCGCGGCGGCGCAGGCCGAGCTCGCTTCGGCGGGCGGCAATGTCTATGCGCTCGCGGGCAACAATGGCGGGCTTGTTTCCGCAACCGGCACGAAGACGGTCGATGGCCATGTCTGGCTGAGCAGCAGCGGAACGACGGAAATTTCCGGCACCGTGAAAGCCGTCAATGCAAACGGCACCGGCGGCACGGTGATCGCAACCGGCAAGGACGCCCGCGTGGATTCCACGGCGCGCGTTTCCGCCAGCGGCACCAGGGGCGGCACGGTTCTGATCGGCGGCGACCAGCGCGGCGGCAGCGATCCCGCGCTCAAGCATGTCAGCGCGGACGTCGCGAATGCGCAGACCACGACCGTGGCGAACGGCGCACAGATCTCGGCGAACGGCACACAGGACGCGGGCGGCGCGGTGGTGATCTGGTCGGACGATCATACGATCTTCGACGGCAGCATCAGCGCCACGGGCGTGAACGGCAACGGCGGCGATGCGGAAGTATCCGGCCACGAGCTGCTGGATTTCACCGGCCTCGTCGATCTCAAATCCAAATATGCCGATATCGGCACCCTGCTGCTCGATCCGAACAATCTGACGATCACGGGCAGCGGCACCGACAACACCACCTCGACGTCTGGCGGCGGCACGACGACGCTGACGGCGAATGCGACGACATCGAACCTCAAGGCTTCGACGATCACCGGGCTTCTGGGGACCACGAATGTCTCCGTGGTGGCGAGCGGCACCATCAAGGTCAATGCCACGATCAACTGGACGAGCAACAACAGCTTGACGCTGGATGCCGGCAGCTCCCTCACCATCGGCAGCGGTAGCGCGGGCAGCATCACCAATACGACGTCGACCACGGCGACGCTGACTTTGAAATCGGGTGGCGCGATCACGCAATCCGGCTCGTCGAACCTCATCAAGATCGCCAACCTGCTGATCTTGCCGGATGCATCTACGGTGCAGTCGGTAACGCTCACCAACAACAATATCGTCGGCAAGCTGGCGGCGAACGTGGCCTCGCTGAACTTCAAGAACAATGGCGCGCTCACGATCGCAACGATCAACGGCACCAACGGCATCACAGCGACTGGCGGCCTGACGCTCAACGTGAACAGCACGATTTCCGACCCGTCGTCCACGATCAACGTCGGCACCTTCACGCTCTCGAACGGCAACTGGAGTCAAAGCTCGGCGAGCCTGCCCTCGTTCACGGCAGGCAATTTCGTGCTTAGCGGCGGCACATTCCTGCGCGTCAAAGGCGGCGACGGCGCGACTACGCCTTATCAGATCGCCGACATCTACGGCCTGCAGGGCATGATCGGGTTCACCGGCAGCAATTTCTCGCTCGCGAATGATATCGACGCGAGCACCACCAGCGGCTGGAACGGTGGCACCGGCTTCGTGTCGCTGACAATCAACGATGGCCAGACATTCGACGGCCAGAACCACAGCATCAACGGCTTGACGATCAACCGTAGCGGCTGGAGCGTCGGCTTGTTCGATTACAACTACGGCACGATCCAGAATCTGACGCTTCATGGCGGCAGTGTGACCGATGGCGGCGGCATCGGTGCCGGCGCGCTGGCGGGCGGAAATTACGGAACCATCAGCAACGTCCATTCCGATCTGGCGGTCGGCGGCGCAGACGGCAGCGACAATACGAACTATCTGCAACAAGCCGGCGGACTGGTTGGTTACAACACCGCCACCGGCATCATCAGCAACTCATCGGCCAGCGGCAATGTCTCCGGCTACAACCAGCTCGGCGGTTTGGTCGGCAATAACTACGGGCAGATCACCAATTCCTCGGCGAGCGGCAGCGTCACGCCCGGCGCGTTGTATTTCACGCCTGCGGACGCGGGCGGCCTTGTCGGACGCAATGAGGGCGGAACGATCGACGGCGGCGTCGCCAGTGGCGATGTCATAGGCCAGCTTGTTGCGGGATATACCAACCTTGGCGGACTGGTCGGCACCAACATCGGCACGATCAAGAATTCGCACGCCAGCGGCAATGTGACAGGAGACGCGACGGCCGGCGGCCTGGTGGGCAGCAATGGCGGCTATAGCAATGGCGTGCCGGCGACAGGAAGCATCGACAATTCCTATTACGAACTGGGCACCGTCACTGGTTACGACGATACCGGCGGCCTTGTAGGCGCGAACGGCGATTATTCCAGCATCTACGGCGGGACCATCACTAACTCCTATGTCGCATCCACCGCGACGGTGACAGGCACACGCGATGCCGGCGGCCTGGTGGGATCGAATTACGGAACCGGCACCGTCTCGGGAAGTCACAGCGGCGCCGTCGTGAATGCGGATGTGGGCAATTCCGGCGATCAGATTTACGAGATCGGCGGCCTGACGGGCAGAAACAATGGGTCCGTCACCGATTCTTATGCCACCGGCGCCGTAAATGCCGGCAATGAGTCTTATTATGTGGGCGGCCTGACCGGCAGTTCTTACGGCACCATGACAAACGTCTATGCCACCGGCGCGGTGGCGGGCGGCAGCTATGTGGGCGGCTTGGCCGGCGATGTCGGCGGTACCATCACCACGGCCCACGCCACCGGCACAGTGACGGTCTATTCGGGTACGGGCGGCGGCTTTGCCGGTATCGTGGAAACCGAGGTGACGGATGCTTACGCCACCGGCGATGTGATTGCCGCCGATGCGTCGCTGACGCTGTACGGTTATGCGCCGGGCGGCCTCGGCGGCTTCGTCAGCATCAACAGCGGCACGATCTCCAACGCCTATGCCAGCGGCAATGTCATCGCAGGCGACGGCTCGGACGGCATCAATTACGGCTCCTCCGTCGGCGGATTCGCGGCGAGCAACAGCGGCTTGATCAAGCTGTCGCATGCGACGGGTAACGTCACGGGCTTCACGGATGTCGGCGGCTTCGTCGGATCGAATGGCGGTGTGGTCACGCAGTCTTATGCGACCGGTAACGTCACGGCCGGACTTTGGGGCTATGAACCGGTCGCGGCCGGCGGGTTCGCGGGCGAAAATTCCGGCGGTATCACTCTGTCCTACGCGACGGGTGATGTGAGTTCGCCGTCCAACGACCCGAATGGCGCCTATGATTTCGGAGTCGGCGGCCTGGTCGGCTACAACCAAGGCGGCACCATCAGTCAATCTTACGCGACCGGCAACGCGAGCGGCACGCTCGCGGTGGGCGGCCTTGTCGGTTACATGCAAGGCGGCTCTGTCACAGACGCCTATGCGACGGGAAGTGTCACGGGTCTCGGCATGGTCGGCGGCCTCATCGGCGAAAACGAGCTCGCGACCATCACAAACACTTATGCAACTGGCGCCGTGAGCGGCAGCTACGACACGGGTGCGTTGGTGGGCGCGAACGGCGAGTATGGCGATTCCTACAGCGGCTACGGTCCGGGAACGATCAGCAACTCTTATTGGGAAACCGACACGGCGGGCGGATTGCCGGGTGTCGGCTATGACACCGGCTCCTCCACCAGCGTCATCGGCCTCAGCGCCGCGCAGATGCAGGACAGTTCCAACTTCGCCGGCTTCGATTTCAACAATATCTGGTCGCCTGCAGGCAATGGCTATGCGCCTGAGCTTTACGGCGCGTCCTATGTCGTGCGCGTGGATACGGCCGGGTCCTATCAATATGGCGATCCGATCCAGTCCACGTTCTACGGTCTGCAGAACGGCGATCTT
>JBQCJO010000604.1:0-4579 GCA_051952735.1 Rhizomicrobium sp. | reverse complement strand
AGGCGATGGCGCATAGACTCTTGTGCGGCCACAAAATCTTGTGCCAGTTTGATCGCAACTGCTTCGTTTTGCTTCGGCACGCGTCTTTAGGAGTCCGGAATGTCCCTTGCCCATCAGGACGAGACGTTCTCAGCCCCCCATCCGCTCGACATGCTGGAGCGCACGGTGGAGGACAATGGCTGGCCGTTCGAACGGCAGGGCCGCAACGAGCTGAGCCTCTCGGTCGCAGGCCGCTGGTGCGATCATCATTTCAGCTTCTCCTGGCGCGACGAGCTGCAGTCGCTGCACCTGTCGTCGGCCTTCGATATGCGCGTGGAAGAAAAGCGCCGCGCCGAAGTCGCCAATCTTCTCATGTTCGTGAACGCCAAGCTGTGGATCGGCCATTTCGACCTGTGGCCGGAAGACGGCACGCTGGTGTTCCGCCATGCGATGATCTTTCCCGAAGCGATGGCCAGCCCGCAGCAATGCGAGGCCATGCTGAATCTCGCGGTTGAAGCCTGCGAATATTACTACCCGGCGTTTCAGTTCGTGCTTTGGGGCGGCAAGTCCGCCGAAGAAGCCGTCGCCGCCGCGGTGCTGGAGTGCCAGGGGCAGGCCTGATGGCCGCCCCACTTCTTCTTATCGGTGCCGGTCGCATGGGCGGTGCGCTGCTCAAGGGCTGGCTCGCGCGCGGGCTCGGCCCGATCTTCGTCGTCGAAACCAATCCATCGCCCGCGCTCAAGCGCCTCGCCAAGCGCGATGTGACGCTCCTGAAAAGCATCGACGACGCACCCAACAAGTTGCGCGCCTGCGTGATCGCGCTGAAACCGCAGATCCTCAAGACCGAAGCGCCGCGCTTGAAAGCCATCGCCGCGTCCGGTGCGCCGATGATTTCCATTGCCGCGGGAAGCTCGATCCGGCTGATGACGAAAGCCTGGGGCAAGTCCGCGCGGATCATCCGCACCATGCCCAACACGCCCGGCTCCATCGGCGAAGGCATCTCCGCACTCTACGCCGCGCCGAACGCCACACGCGCCGACCGCAAGCTGGCGGAATCGTTGCTGGCGGCGCTGGGCGAAACCGTCTGGGTGAAGCGCGAGACGGACATCGACACCGTGACAGCCGTGTCCGGTTCCGGTCCGGCCTATGTGTTTCTGTTGGTCGAGTGCCTGGAAGAAGCCGCGCGGCGGGAGGGCTTGCCGCCCAGCATCGCGCACCGTCTCGCGCGCAAGACGATCATCGGCGCCGGCGCCCTCCTGAAAGCAGAAGACGCGCCCGCCGAGGCGCTTCGCCGGAATGTCACGAGCCCGCACGGCACGACCGAAGCCGCGCTGAACATCTTGATGGCGAAAGACGGCATGGCGCCGCTCATCAAGCGCGCTGTGTCGGCAGCGCGCAAACGCGCGCGCGAATTGGCGGGCTAGCCGTTCTTCGCGGCGCGCAACGCGACCAGCTCGGTCACGTCTTCGACCTGGTGAATGATCCAGCGCACATAGCCGTCATCGCCCAGCACGGGCGTATTGAGCGGCGCCCAGTAACGCACTTTGAACTTGCCGCCATCCGGTTCGCGGATGTCGTATTTCTGGATTTCCATCTTGTGCGGCGCGCGGGTTTTGAGAACTTCCAAAAGCGACGACCGCAGATTGGAGACGCCATCCGCACCCATGTCGTCCGGATTGTCGGGGAACACTTCAAACAGCGCGTGGCCCAGAATCCCCTCGCGCGTCGTCATCGTCGCGTTCGCATAGGCATCGCTGACGGCGACGATCTTGAAGGCCGGCGTCAGCACCAGATAGAGCCCTGGCGCCTTCTCGAACAATTGCTGGAAGTCGGGCACTTCATCGGCGCGAAGGCCTGAAGCCACATGCCGTCCCGTATCGGATTGCAACATCGTATCGCCCCCCGGTCGTCACGAACCGTAGAGGATTCGCCACAGGGGTGCAAAAAACGTTAACGGAAAATCGCGATTTCGTGCACTTGAACCGGTCCCGGCCCGCGCGCATCCTTCCGCTGTGATCTACGAAACTTGGACACCGCCCGCGCCGCTGGACCGTTTCATCCAGAATTTCTGGTATTGGGAAACGGACGACGAGCCCTCTTATGCGAAGGACACCATCATGGCGTCCGCGCATATGGGCATCCTTATCAATCTGCGCGAGGACCAGCTTCGCTGGTATGGCGGCGAAGGCTTCGCGACGAAGAACATGCTGCGCGGCATCGCGCTGTGCGGCACGCATGCGCGCAATTTCGCCATCGACGCGCTGCAACCGCGCATGATGGGCGTTCGCTTCCAGCCCGGCGGCGCATGGCCGTTCTTCGGACCGACCGGTGTGGATTTTTTCAACAATCATCTGTCGCTGGACGATTTCTGGGGCAACAACCGCGCGCACAGCCTGCATATCCAGCTCGTGGAAACGAAGGGCGTGATGCCGAAATTCCGGGTGCTGCTCAAAGCACTGCTCGAACATGCGCCGCGTCCGCTGGAACACAGCGCCGCCGTTTCGATGGCTTTGCAGCGTTTCGACCGCGCGCCGCTGTCTTCACGCGTGAAGCGCACGGCGGACGATGCCGACCTCAGCCAGAAGAAATTCATCCGCCATTTCACGCAGGAAGTGGGTTTCACGCCGAAGCTGTATCTGCGCGTGAAGCGTTTCCATCGCCTGCTCGACAAGGTTTGGACCCTGCCCGCGGTGGATTGGGCGCCACTGGCCGCCGAGCATGGCTATTACGACCAGCCCCATCTTATCCGCGATTTCCGGGAATCCTGCGGCTTCACGCCGACACAATATCTGGCGTTGCGCGGCCCGTTCCAGCAGCATCTGCCCCTGCCGGAATAGCGGAAATTTTCTACAATTCGCCGGCCGCCGCGCGCGCTAGAACCCTGCGAAAGAGGTGAGCCATGTCCGAAATTTCGTTCCGCCTGATCGCGCGCAATGCTGCCGAAACGCTCGACTTCTATGTCGAAGGTCTCGGCGCGGAAGAAGTCATGCGCTGGATCGACCCGGACAATGGCAAGGTCGGCCACTCTGAAGTGCGCATTGGCGGACAGACGCTCTATCTCGCGGATGAGTACGACTCGATGCAGAAGATCGGCGTCGACAGTCCGGCGTCGCTCGGCGGAACCTCGCTCACGATCTGGCTCACCGTGGACAATCTCGAAGCGGCGCTGGAACGCGCCGTGAAAGCGGGTGCGAAGGTTCTCGTGCCCATCGAAACGATGTCCGTGGATGATGGCCGCCGCTGCCGTATCGCCGATCCCGCCGGACATGTGTGGACGCTGAAAGGAAAATGACGATGGCCATCGAACTCGGCTACTTCACCATTCCGCTGCCCAATATCGGCAAAGGCATGGCGTTCTATGGCGGATTGTTCGGCTGGACCTTCGACGCCGAAGGTCCTTACGCGCATGTGAACAACACTAAGCTTCCGCTCGGCCTGAACACCGGCAAGCCTGCCGATCTCTCCACCTTCTATTTCCGTGTCGACGATGCGGCGGCTTATGCCGCGAAAGTGAAAGCGTTGGGCGGCACGGCGGGCGGGATCAACCAATCGCCATCGGGCCTCGGCGTGCAATGCACGGACGATCAGGGAACCAAATTCGCGCTCTGGCAGCCCGCCGAAGGATATTGAGCGCGCCGCGCCGGCTTGCGATGCTGGGCGCATGGCGCAAACCCGTGACGACAAGCTCGCCGATGCTGCATTGAAGCTGCTCGCCAAAACCGGCTGGCGCGATCTCACGCTGGCGCAGGTTGCGAAAGCCGCGAAAGTGCCGCTGGCGTCGCTGCAAGACTTGCATGGCGGTAAAGCCGCGCTTGTCGGCTTGATCCTCACGAAGATCGGTGCGGAAACCGTCAGGAGCTACAAAGCGGAATCCGATACGCCGCGCGAACGCCTGTTCGATGTGGCGCTCGCGTGGTTCGAAACGAATGCGAAGCGAAAACCCGCGCTTCGCTCGCTCTATGAAGGCTTGAAATACGATCCCATCACCCTGATCGAACAACGCGGCGCGTTCGCATCGGCCGCGCAATGGCTGATGACGCTCGCCGAAGCGGACAAGGGCCCGCTGCTGCAGGCGAGGGCGCTGGCGCTCGCCGCCATCATCGCCCGCGCAATCCCGGTATGGCTGGGCGACGATGCCGAGCTCACCGCGACAATGGCGCGTCTCGATAGCGATCTCTCCCGCGCCGACAGTTTCACGCGCAAGCGCGACTAGATCGGCAGCCTTATGACCGCGCGCAATCCGCGCCTGGGACTTTCGCTCAGCAGAAGATCACCGCCATGCGAGCGCGCGATGTCGCGGGCGATAGCGAGGCCCAGCCCGCTGCCGCCTTTCTGAAGATTGCGGCCTTCATCGAGGCGGTGGAACGGGCGGAACGCTTCTTCGCGCCGATGCTCGGGGATGCCCGGACCGTCATCGTCCACCACGATCTCGGCAAAGCGTGCGCCATGTTTCAGCGTCACATCGACATGGCTGCCGTATTTCAGGGCATTGTCGATGAGGTTGGTGGCGCAGCGGTGCAACGCCGCGCGTCGGATCGTCAGCACCGCTCCGCCTTCGATGTTCACGCGCAGCCGGTCCTCGCCCGCGCCGCGCGCCTTC
>JBQCJO010000603.1:0-2093 GCA_051952735.1 Rhizomicrobium sp. | reverse complement strand
TGTTCAGCTTCACGTTCTCGAGCTTGATGCCGAGATCTTCGCTGATCACCTGGCCGCCGGTCACGATGGCGATGTCTTCCAGCATCGCCTTGCGGCGATCGCCGAAGCCCGGCGCCTTCACGGCCGCAACCTTCAGGCCGCCGCGCAGCTTGTTGACGACGAGGGTCGCCAGCGCTTCGCCTTCGATTTCCTCGGCGATGATGAGGAGCGGACGGCCGCCCTGCACAACCGCTTCCAGGATCGGCAGCATCGGCTGCAGGCTGGTGAGCTTCTTCTCGTGGATGAGGATGTAGGGCTCGTTCAGATCGGCCGTCATCTTCTCCGCGTTCGTGATGAAGTAGGGGGAGATGTAGCCGCGGTCGAACTGCATGCCTTCGACGACTTCCAGCTCGGTGTCGGCGGTGCGGGCTTCCTCAACCGTGATGACGCCTTCGTTGCCGACTTTCGCCATCGCCTTGGCGATCATCTCGCCGATTTCCTTGTCGCCGTTCGCGGAGATCGTGCCGACCTGGCCGATTTCCTCGTTCGACTTCACCTTCTTGGAACGCTTCTTGAGATCGGCGACGACGTGCTCGACCGCCTTCTCGATGCCGCGCTTCAGGTCCATCGGGTTCATGCCGGCGGCAACCGACTTCGCGCCTTCGCGAACGATTGCGCGCGCCAGAACCGTCGCCGTCGTCGTGCCGTCGCCGGCCGCGTCGTTGGTCTTGGAAGCGACTTCGCGCACCATCTGCGCGCCCATGTTCTCGAACTTGTCACCGAGTTCGATTTCCTTCGCCACCGTCACGCCGTCCTTGGTCGTGCGCGGAGCGCCGAAGCTCTTGTCGATCACGACGTTGCGGCCCTTCGGACCGAGCGTCACCTGAACTGCATCGGCGAGGATGTCGACGCCGCGCAGAAGCTTCTCGCGCGCGTCGGCGCCGAACTTAACGTCTTTGGCTGCCATTGTAGTTTTTCTCCTGAATCTGTTTCTGCGAGAGGCTTATTTCTTCGAAGCCTTGCGGCCTTCGAGAATGCCCATGATGTCGGACTCCTTCATGATGAGGAGCTCTTCGCCATCGACCTTCACTTCGGTGCCCGACCATTTGCCGAACAGCACGAAATCGCCGGCCTTCACTTCCGGAGTGACGCGCTTGCCGGCGTCATCGAGGGCGCCGGGGCCAACGGAGACGACTTCGCCTTCCTGCGGCTTCTCCTGGGCGGTCTCGGGAATGATGATGCCACCAGCGGTCTTCTGGTCTTCTTTGACGCGGCGGACGACCACGCGGTCGCCGAGCGGACGGAATTTCATTGGGGACGTCTCCTGAATAAAACCTAGGTTTTCCAACGAGTTGGATCAGCGCGGCAGCACTCCCATCAGGCGAGTGCTAACAGGCTGGCCGGTATTTAGGAGTGGGGGCGGAAGGCGTCAAGGTCGGAGCGGTCCACTTTCCCGCGGCGCAGGCGATATCTTCGCCGTCCGACGAGGAGAGTTCCGTGATGTTCACCTGCTTCATCCGCTACGAGATCGCGCCCGGCAAGCTGGACGCGTTCAAGGAATATGCGCACGCGTGGATGGCGCTGATCCGCAAATATGGCGGCACGCATCACGGCTATTTTGTTCCCGGCGACGCAAGCGATGTGTTGCCGGATGCAAAGTTCAGCTTCCCTGGTATCGGCAGGGAAGGGCCGGCGAATATCGCTGTCGCGCTGTTCAGCTTTCCGGATCTGGAAACCTATGAGCGATACCGCCGCGACGTTGCGCAGGATGAAGCATGCCAAGTCGCGACCGCGCGCTTCAAAGAGACCCAATGCTTCACCGGTTACGAACGGAACTTCCTCGTTCCCATGTTCGAGTAGCGCAGATCGCGAAATAAGTTTTCACGAAACATGCATCCGCGGAATTTTGCGAACAGCGCGCGAAGTTTCTTCGCGGGAACAGGCAAGTTCCTATTGAGTTCCCCGCGAACATCACCGATGTAGCCGTTCTCGCGGTTGGTGTATCGGCTGGGTCGATCTCTTCGGCGAACGTGCGGAGTACCCGATCCGCTCCCCACATCAACACCGCCGGAGAATCTGCGTTGTCACATGTTGCTGTTCGCGCCCGCGAGGGC
>JBQCJO010000602.1:0-2600 GCA_051952735.1 Rhizomicrobium sp. | reverse complement strand
AAGACCGGCGCGCGTTTTATCGGCTATGTCGAACTGCCCAATCACAGCGGCAAGGTTTCCGAAAGATGGGAAGTGAGCCGCTAAAGCTGGCTGGCCCGCCAAGCTCATCAGAAGAGCAGGACATGACGACACCACGCTTGCGCATTTCGTCTATCCGGGGTCGTCCAGCATTGCCGGGCTAGCGACTCCTGGGGAGGTGATTGAACTTGCCCCAGTTTAAGCCCATCTCGTTAGTCGGCGACACGCCAGAGTTCGGGAAAACCGAGGGAAGGCCTTAAGACATGTTCAGCGAGGAGGAACTCGAGCGCTACGCCCGCCACATCGTGCTGCGCGAAGTCGGCGGGCCAGGGCAGGCCCGACTCAAGGCAGCCAAGGTGCTGGTGGTGGGCGCCGGCGGGCTGGGGAGCCCGGTCATCCTGTATCTGGCGGCGGCCGGAGTCGGCACCATCGGCGTGGCGGATTTCGATACCGTTTCGCTTTCCAATCTTCAGCGCCAGATCGCGCATCGCACCGCGGATGTCGGGCGCGCAAAAGCCGACAGTGCGCAGGACGCGGCGAACGCGATCAACCCGCATGTCCGCATCGTGCCCCATAACGAAAAGCTGACTGCGCAAAATACGCTGGAAATCATTGGCTCATATGACATCGTCGCGGATGGCTCCGACAATTTCGAAACGCGGTTCCTGATCAACGATGCGTGCTTCTTCGCGAAAAAGACACTCGTCTCCGCCGCCGTCTCCGAATTCGACGGGCAGCTCGCGACATTCAAGGCGCATGAAAAGGACCGCCCCTGCTACCGCTGCATCTTCCCGGAAGCGCCACCGGCAGAAGCCGCACCCAACTGTTCGGAAACCGGCGTGCTGGGCGCCGCCGCCGGGGTGATGGGCACGCTGCAGGCGCTGGAAGTGATCAAGGAGATCACCGGCATCGGCGAGAGCATGGCGGGGCGGCTTCTGATCTATGAGGCGCTGGCCACCCGCTTCCGCACCGTCACCGTGAAGCCGGACCCCGAATGCCGGCTGTGCGGGAAGGCGCCGTCCCTCAAAGGGCTTGGTGAACAGGCGTCAGCCTTAACCGGCAGTTAAAACCCCTCCCGCCATACTGGCCGTCCGATTGGGGTGCGCCAGCTACATGTCACGTGAAGTCCATTACGAAGTCTTCCGCCGTCAGGGCTCGAAGGGCGGCTGGGTCATGCACGAGGCCACCGGCCAGCGCGACATCGCGATCGCGATCGCCGAAGGCTTGATGGCCGACAACCAGGCCACCGGCGTGAAAGTCGTCAAGGAAAGCTACGACAACGAAACCGGCGCTTATCAGTCGCTGAAGATTTTCGAAGCCGGTCACAACAAGATGAAAGAAGAAGTGGCGAAGGAAGACGCGCCGAGCGCCCTTCCCTGCTTCAAGCCGGACGATCTTTATTCTTATCATGCACGCTCCACGATGGGCCGCCTGCTGGCGGAGCATCTCGCGCGCCAGCGGATCACGATCACCGAGCTCATCCATCGCGGCGATGCGCTGGAGCAGCTCGAAGCGACCGGCACCACCTATCAGCACGCGATCCAGAAGGTGTCGGTGGCGCAAGCCGCATCCACCACCATGCCGGTGCAGCAGATCGTCAAGAAGCTGCAGGATCTCACCACCAAGGCGATGAACCGCGTCTACAACGACGAGAAGAGCGATTACTTCCCGAAAGCCCAGCAGGGTCAGTTCGCGGCGCTTGCCCGCAAGCTCGCGCAGGAACCGGACAAATCCTATCTCTTCAATGGCGCAATCGCCCATTATCTCGCCGACGCGTCCGGCTGGAACGAAAAGCTCGCGCGTCTTCTGTCGATTTTGAACGAAGCCGAAAAGGACAAGGACGCGGCCGACGTCCTTCTGGGCACCGTGGATTCGATTGGCGCAGAAATCCTTGCCGGCTCGGCGGCGCTTCACGAACTCATCGGGCATACCGAAAATCTGGGCGCGGCCATCTGGCTGTTGGTTCATGTCTTTCTCGGCGAAAAGACAGAGGGCGCGAACACCGCGATCGCGGCGGTTACGCGACACTTCAAGACCGACACGCTACCGGCCGCGCGCACCGCGGTGGCGGGGCGCATCCTCGCGGAACTGAAGAGCGTCAAACGGCTCTGCCCGGATTCGCTGGTCGATGAATTGAAGACCCTGCGCCGCATCGCCAACAAGCTGGTGTTGGGCCAAGGCAAATATCTCAGCCACGAAGACCTCATCGGCGCTTTCACCCTGCGTTCCAAGCGACTCGTCACCAATGAGATGGTGAGCGAGCATCTGCAAGAAGCCGGCGGAGTGAACTAGAAGATCGAGCGGCTTTTGCTGATCGAGGAAAACATCATCGGCGCAGAGAACAAGCGCCAACTCGCCAAGTTCTTCCCGCCGATTATAACCTCGCCACCTTTCGAGCAGTTCTATCTCTTTGCCAAAACGCCCGTTCTCGAACGGCTGCAAAACCTGGTCGAGTTGCAGAAGCGCGTGAATCGCTCCGGCTTTCAGGATGTGCAGAAACAGGAGATCTGCGACGCGCTCGACAAAGTGGCCTGTGAAGTGGAGAGCCGCGCCAAGCTGCTGGACTCCATCGAATCCAGGCC
>JBQCJO010000601.1:0-5849 GCA_051952735.1 Rhizomicrobium sp. | reverse complement strand
GCGTGAATATTGCGCCACTAGTTTGCTTGAGGAAATCATGAAATCGATCGTATCGGGCGCGTTCCTCGCGCTTCTGGGAATTTCGTGTGCACTCGCGGCGAGCGATCCACTGGCGCCGATCAACGCGCCGCCGCGTCCCGCGCCGCTGCCGGTGAAGCCGGTGGGGGACACGTATTTCGGCCAGAAGGTCACCGACAATTATCGCTATATGGAAGCGATGGGGCGCGAGACGCTCGCGTGGATGAAGGCGGAAGGCGCGTACACGCGATCCATCTTCGATGCCATCAAGCCGCGCGCGGCACTGGAAGCGAAGATCGCGGCGTTCACCGGAAGCTTCGGGTTCACACAAGGCTATGTGCGCTATGGCAATCGCGCCTTCTATGAAGAGCGCGTACCGGGTTCGGACAATTTCGACCTCGTCGTCAGCGACAAAGCGGGCAAGCGTAAGCTGATCGATGTGGCCGCGATCCGCGCGGCGCATGGCGGCACGCCAACGGCGATCAACTATTTCTTCGTTTCGCCGGACGGCAACAAGGTGGCCGCGGGGCTTTCGGAAAACGGATCGGAGATGGCGTCGGTCTTCGTGTATGACGCGGCGAGCGGCAAGCAGATCGCGGGGCCGCTGGATCGCGCGCCGCCGGGCTTCGCGGCGTGGAGCGCGGATTCCAAAACGCTCTATGTCACGCGGCTGAAGACGCCCGTTCCGGGCGAGCCGGAGTCCGAGCTTTATCGCAACACCTTCATGGATGCGTGGGATCTGAAGACCGCGCCGGTCGGCATTCTCGGCGCGACGGTGGGGCGCGGGCCGAAGATGACGGCGGATGATACGCCGTCGCTGTCCATTTCGCCCGGTGCGTCGCACGCGGTGGCGATGGCTTACAATGGCGTATCGGCGGAGCTTTCGCTGTGGACCGCGCCGGCCGCGCAGGTGAACGATCCCAAAGCGATATGGACACCACTTGCGACACCGGACGACGACATCACCGGCGAAGATGCGGCGGGCGACACGATCTATCTGCTCTCGCACAAGGATGCGCCGACCTATCAGGTGTTAAGTGTGAAAGCCGGTGCGCCACTGGGGAGCGCGAAGGTTCTGGCGCCGGCGGTGGGCGATCGCGTGATCGATTCCGTTCATGCGGCATCGGATGCGCTTTATGTGCTGGCGCGGCATGGCGCTTACTCTGTGCTGCTGCGCGTGCCGTATGATGGCGCGAAGACCGAAGAGATCGCCCTGCCCTTCAAGGGCCATGCCGCGGAAGCGTTCACCGATCCGCGCGCGCCGGGCATCACGCTGCATCTGCAAAGCTTCGTCGTGCCGCCGAAATATTTTGCTTATGATCCGGCGAAGAAGCGCTTCACCGATCTGAACATTGGCACGGTTCCCGCGAGCTACGATCCGCAGCGCTATGAGACACGCGATCTGGAGGCGAAGGCGGAAGACGGCGTAATGGTACCGCTCTCGCTGGTGCGCGCGAAGGAGGCGAAGGGACCGCAGATCGTGGTCATCCAGGCCTATGGCGCCTATGGCGACTCGCAACTTGCCGATTTCGGGCCGCGTTCCGCGAGCTTCCTGCAGGCGGGCGGCAGCTACGCGTGGTGCCATGTGCGCGGCGGCGGCGAATTGGGCGATGCATGGCGGCAGGCGGGCAAGGACGCGAAGGCGTTTCACCGCTGGCGCGATCTGATCGCCTGCGGTGACGATCTCGTCGCGCGCGGCGTGACGACGAAGGACAAGCTGTTCGTGTTCGGCGGTTCCGCCGGCGGTGTGACGCTGGGACGCGCGTTCGAGGAGCGGCCGGATCTGTTTGCGGGCATCATCGATGTTGTGCCGGCGGCGAACATTCTGCGCTCGGAGTTCGAACCCAGTGGGCCGCTGAACGTGCCGGAGTTCGGTTCGGTGAAAGACGAACAGGGATTCAAGAACCTGTATGCGATGGATACGATCCAGCACATCAAACCCGGCGTGGATTATCCGGCGGTGCTGACGACGGCGGGCATGAACGATCCGCGCACCGCGCCATGGGAGCCCGCGAAATTCGCGGCGGCGTTGCAGGCATCAGGCGCGCCGCGCCCGGTGCTGCTGCGTGTGGATATGGACGCGGGGCATGGGATCGGCTCCACCAAGGCGCAGAACGACGTGATGTATGCGGATATCTGGAGTTTCGTGTTCTGGCGCGCGGGCGTTCCCGGCTGGCGGCCGGAGTTTTCGAAGCGCTAGGCGATGCCCAGCGCGCGGTCGATCGCGCCGGTGTCGATGTAAGGCCGTTCGCAGACGATCTTGTCACTGCCGGGCTTGAATTCGAACGAGGCCATCATCCGTACACGGAATTTCTTGCCGGTGGGTTCGATGGTGCGGTTGCCGCGGCGCAGAGGGCCCAGATGCGTGCCGGTGAGCCAGAATTCCACCAGCACGGTGTCGCCCTCCGCCGCCATCGCGATGACCTCGTTGCCCTGATCGGGGAACGGGATGCGCGACTGGGTGAAGTAGCGCAGCACCTGCTCACGGCCATCGAACACCGCCTGCCCGTCATTGATGTCGTAATGCGGATGCTCGAAGGTGGCGAGCACGGCCTCCCATTCATGCGTGATCTCCAGACGCATGTGATCGCGCGCGACTTGCAGGCGGCGTTGCTGTAGATCGTTGTTCACCACGTCCCGCCATCCACGCGGATCACCTGGCCGGTGACGTAGCTCGACGCATCGCTCGCCAGATAGAGCGCGGTGCCGACAATTTCGTTCGGCTGGCCGAAGCGTTTGAGGCCCAGCGCCTGCTCGAACGCCTTGTTCTCGCGCCAGACGGTGGAGACATCGGTGAGGAACGGCCCCGGCGCGATGCAGTTCACGCGCACTTTCGGCGCGTAGGCTTTGGCCAGCGACACCGTCATCGCATTGATCGCGGCTTTCGCGCCGCCATAAGGAACGGTGTGCGGCTCCGGCTTGAAGGATGCGGTGCTGGAGAAATTGATGATCACGCCGCCCTCGCCCGCCACCATCTTCTCGCCGACGAGGACCGAGAGGCGGAACGGCCCTTTGAAGTTCACGTCCACGACCTTGTCGAACAACGCTTCGCTGGTTTCGGCGAGCGACGGCGCCAGGGGTGACATACCGGCATTGTTCACCAGAATGTCCACGCGGCCGAAATGCTTGTAAGCGGCCTCCGCCAACTTGTCGTTGTCATCCCATTTGCCGACATGCGCGGCGACGGGCAGCGCGCGGCGGCCCAGCTTCTCCACCTCGCGCGCGACCTCCTCGCAGGCGTCCAGCTTGCGCGACGCGATGACGACATCCGCGCCCGCTTTCGCAAACGCCAGCACCATCTCGCGTCCAAGGCCACGCGACCCGCCGGTGACGACGGCGATTTTGTTGGAGAGCGAGAAGAGACCGGTCATGGAAGTATCCCAATTGCGTTTCGTAAATTGTGTAACGTCAAGCGGCCACACTGCCAAAGCTTGATTTGTTTTTGCGGTCTGGCCCGATCCGCCTGGCCGAATACCGCCGGGCAATTGTCCCCCGATTTCAGCCGCTTTTGCGCCCTTCCTCTACGGCAGCGATCCCGTCCCTTGGCCGCGCCAATTCTCAGATACCGCCCGGATGGGTATGATGGGCGAAATCGGGGCAAGCATGGACATATCGAAACTGGACTATCGCGCGCGGCGCGTGCGGAACGAGCGCTCGGTGCTGCCCAGCTCCTGGTTCTCCACGCGCGAGCTTGCCGCAAGCGACCGCTTCACGGCGTGGCATTCCACGATGGGCGTCTTCCTTGGGACATCGCTGAGCAGGCATGAGTCCGCAGACCGGTTCAGCGGCGAGATCGAAGGCTATCTGCTCGACGACATCGTATTCACGCGGGCCCGGGCGAGCCGCCAGAAGTTCGATCGCGACGATGCCATGATCGCGCGTGACGGCCTCGACCATTACATGATCGAGCTGTTCTTCGATGGAAGCGCGGAGATGAATGTCCACGGCCGCACCATTCGCAACAGGCCGGGCCAGATCATGACGTTCGATCTCGGCGAGGTGATGGACAGCTTCAATTCCGATTTCGACCTGCTGTGCATTCTCATCCCCCGCGCGCGCCTCTCACCTCTGCTCGCGCGGCCGGATTCCATTCATGGGCTGATCCCCTGTGTCGAGGACGGTCCCGGCTATCTGCTCGCCGAATATCTGCGGTCGGTCTACGCGGTCTTGCCGAAGCTTTCGGCCACCGAAACCGGCCCGGCGGCGCGCGCTTTGCTGGAATTGATCGCAGGCACACTCAACAGAGCCGCTGTGGGCGCGCGATGGGAAGGCGCCGGCCGCCACCAGTCCCTGCTTTTGCGCGCCCAAGTCTTCATCCGCGAGAATCTTCGATCACCCGGTCTTTCATCCGGCCGTATCGCGCACGCTGTCGGCGTCTCGCGCACAACACTCTATCAACTGTTTGAACCGTGCGGCGGCGTCGCGGCCTATGTGCGCGAAATTCGGCTGCGCAAATGCCTGACCGAGATCATGTCGGCGCGCTATGCCGGCACACCGATCGCGGAGATTGGTTATCGCTGGGGCTTCACCGATGCCGCCACATTCACCCGCGCTTTTCGCCGCCGTTTCGCCTTGACGCCCAGCGAGGCGCGCGCGTCTTCCCACGCATGGAGCCGCCTGAACCGCACCGACATCGATCCGCGCGCCGGAAACCGCCGGCATGAGGAATGGATCGCGAGTCTCGCCTAGCTGCCGGCTACTTTGCATTTCGTTCGAAACGCTTGCCGTTTCGTCCGAGCCCCTTGCCATGACGCGCATGTAACCCGACACAAATCCAACGATGCCGAGGTATCGCTGGGGGCTGGCAGATGTGCGGATTTCGACGCGGCAGCAGGCGGTTGCGCAATGTGCTGGGGCCGGTGGCGGCGAGCCTGTTGGCTTTTGCAGGGGCTGCCTTTGCAGACCCGTCTGCGTCGAGTTTCGACACCCCGGAATATTATGCTTCGGGCGGGCTCGCACAGATCCATGCGGATGAGGCCTATGCTCTCGGCTATACGGGCGCCGGCATCACCATCGCCGTTTTCGATACCGGTATCGACCCCAGCCACCCTGAATTCGCCGGCAAGACGATCAGCGGTTACGACTATGTCTTCGGCTCGTCGAGCAACCTGTTCGATCCGATCGGCCATGGAACCCATGTCGCCGGTATCGCTGCGGCGGACCGCGATGGGGCGGGCATGCAGGGCGTCGCCTATGACGCCAACATCATGTCGTTCAATATCCTGGTCGCGCCAGATCCTCTCAGCGCATTCCTCGACGGCGTTGATCGGATGGTCGCAAACAACGTCCGTATCGCCAGCAATAGCTGGACCTTTTTTTTGGACCGAACCGACACAGCTCTGATGGATAGTCTCCACAGCAAGCTGGCGAATGCCGAGGATCATGGCATGATCTTCGTTTTCGCCGCCGGCAATTTCGGGGACATCAAGCCTTGGGATCCCGCCGACACACCGGAATTCATGCCCGACCTGCAAAAGCAGTGGATCGCCGTCACCGCCGTGGATGCGAACAACGTTATCGCCTCCTTCGCAAATCGCTGTGGGCCGAATGCCGCCTGGTGCATCGCCGCGCCCGGCGTGGACATCTACTCGACGATTCCCGGCGGCGGTTATGCCTCCCTTTCCGGCACCTCGATGGCCACGCCGCTTGTTTCCGGAGCGCTTGCCCTGGTCGAACAGGCATTTCCTTATATGACGCCCGAGCAGTGGGTGCAGACGATTCTAACGACCGCCACGCCCATCGGACCTGCGGAGATTTATGGTCATGGCCTGCTCAACGTCGGCGCGGCGGTGCGCGGACCCGGCAGTTTCGACATGGACTGGTCGGTCAAT
>JBQCJO010000600.1:0-16990 GCA_051952735.1 Rhizomicrobium sp. | reverse complement strand
GTCTTTTTCTCCAATCCCATCGTCGATGGAATCGTGGGCAGACCTTCCGCCCGCTGCGCCTGAACTTCCTTCATGCGCGCCTGCAGATCGGGATTGTTCGGCTCCAGGGTGAGCGCGAACTTGCCGTTGCTCAGCGTGTATTCGTGGCCGCAATAGATCTTCGTGGCGTCGGGCAGGCGCATCAGCTTGGAGAGGCTGTCCCACATCATCTGCGGCGTGCCTTCGAACAACCGCCCGCACCCCATCGCGAACAACGTATCGCCCGTGAACGCGGCGCCGCCGAACACAAAGGCGATGTGCGAGCTGGTGTGTGCCGGAATCTCCAGAACCTTCACGTCGTGCGATCCGAACCGCCAGGGCTCGGCTTCGCTGACGCCCGTGTCGATGCCGGGAATGCGGCCGCGGTCCTTGCCCGGCCCCACCACTTCGGCGCCGAACTCTTACTTGAGCACGAGATTGCCGCCGCAATGGTCGAGGTGGTGGTGGGTATTGAGAATATGGGTGAGCGTCAGCCCGCGCTCGGTGAGCGCCTTCTTCACCGGTCCCGGCTCGGAGGGGTCCACCACGGCGCAAAGGCCCGAGCCGTCCGTGATGAGATAGGCGTAATTGTCCTGCAGGCAGGGCACGAGGGTGACGCTGATATCGGCCATATTGGGTTCCTTTTCCGCTCCGAACCTAGCAATCCGGGCGCCCGCATTGAACCCGGATGGCGCCGGGTTTAGGTCCATTCGGCATGGATTACGATTCTGCCGGCCTTTCGGAGTTCTACGCCTCGCCCGTGGGCCAGGTTGCGCGCCGCGTGATCCAGCGCCGTTTGCGTGAGATCTGGCCCGATGTCCGCGGCGCGCGGCTTCTGGGTTACGGCTTCGCTGTCCCCTATTTGCGCCGCTACGCTGCCGAGGCTGAACTGGTCGCGGCATTGATGCCCGAGCAGCTTGGCCCCGTCGCCTGGCCCGCAGGGTGCGCACTCAGTGTTGTCGCACAGGAAGATGCACTGCCGTTTCCCGACGCGATGTTCGATCGGGTGCTGGTCGTCCACGGCCTTGAGAACGCGGAGTCGTTGCGTCCTCTTCTGCGGCAGCTTTGGCGGATTCTGGCGCCGTCGGGAAAACTTCTTCTTGTTGCACCCAATCGTACGAGTCTTTGGGCACAGGTCGAGCGCTCGCCTTTCGCGCATGGCCGGCCCTTCAACCGCGCCCAGCTCGGGTCGCTTCTGCGCGATACGCTGTACGCGGCGGACCGCTGGGACTGCGCATTGACGATGCCGCCATTGCGGTCCCGCCGCTTTCTGGGGCGCGGCGTCAGCTGGGAGAAGATCGGGCGCCGCATCTGGCCGGCTCTGGCCGGTGTTCACATCGTCGAAGCAACGAAGTCGATGTACGCGCTCACGCCGCCCGTCGCCGTCAAGCAGGAGCAGCCCTTGTTCGCGTCTGCACGGGGCTGATTGTCTCAAGCTGATTGTCTCAAATTGTAACTCACGCATCCGTGAGGCGCATGACGTGCAGTTTATGAAACGAATGCGTCAGTTAGTATTCGTCGTGCACGGCGTATTTTGCATAGCGGTCATTCCATCGCTTCGCAGTTTCGCGCAACCTTGTTTATCCGCTGTTTGAATATCGACGTTGCGTAAATGCGCTTGCATGTCGCGCATGGCAGATACAACCCGTCTTTTTCCAAACACAAAGTCTCCCTATCTCCGAAACGCCGAATTGAACGACGGCAACACATCAGGAGGGAGTCACATGCGTAAGATCTTTTTTGCAGCAGCCGGACTGAGCGCGATGCTCGCGATGGGAGCGACGGCCAATGCCGAAACCGCTTCTCAGGCAACCTGCACCCAGGCTCAGCAGAAGGTCGCCACCGCGCTGGCGAGCGATACTTCGGCCAATCACGATCAGGCACAGAAGGAAAGCCGTTATGGCCGCGACTTCTGCCTCAACGGTCTCTATGGCAAGGGCATGGATCACTACGCCCAGGCCATGAAGCTTCTGGGCATCTCGTAAGAGACGTTCAGGATGAGCCTGCGCGGCCGGCGATCGGCCCCCAAGCAGCGCCGCCGCGCCGGTTCATCAAGAATATAGCGCCTTCGGCAAACAGGTTGGGTCCCGGCGCGTCCGCGCGAATGGGCTTTGTCCCGCCGGCATCAAGCGCCAGCGCCTTTTCGATCCTTGCGCCCGATTGGTCCGCCATCCGGGTGAAGTCGCGGATCGTGCACAGATGAATGTTGGGTGTGTCGTACCACGCGTAATCCAAAGCGTGCGTGCGCGGCATACGCCCGTGGAACAGCAGTGACAGCCGTACGCGCCAGTGCCCGAAATTCGGGAACGAGATGATCGTGTGCCGCCCGATCCGCAAGAGATTTTCCAGAACCTGCGCCGGCGCGCGCGTCGCCTGAATGGTCTGGCTCAGGATGACGACGTCGAAGGCCTGCGATGGATATTCCGCAAGATCGGTGTCCGCGTCGCCCTGCAGCACCGACAATCCGCGCGCCACGCAGTGATTGACGTTCTGCTGCGAAAGTTCGATCCCCCGACCGTCCACGCCGCGCGTCTGCTTCAGATGCTCCAGCAATGCACCGTCGCCGCAGCCGACGTCGAGCACGCGGCTGTTGGGCTCGATCATGTCGGCGATGGCGGCGAGGTCGGGGCGGAGCGTCATGCGATTGCGTTGGCGCTCGCCGCCGCATTCAGGAATCCGCGCACGGTGGTCAGCATTTCCGGTTCGTCCAGCAGAAACGCATCGTGCCCCTTGTCGCTCACGATCTCCACGAAGCTGACATTGGCCGCCGTGGCATTCAGTGCGTGTGCGATGCGCTTGTTCTCCGGCGTCGGAAACAGCCAGTCGCTGGTGAAGGAGATGAGGCAGAACTTTGCCTTGGTGCTTCGGAAGGCATCGGCCAGCACGCCGTTATAGTCCGAGGCGAGATCGAAATAGTCCATCGCGCGGGTGATGTAGAGATAGGAATTGGCGTCGAAGCGGTCGACAAATGTCATGCCCTGATGGTGCAGATAGGATTCCACCTGAAAATCCGCGCCGAAGCCGAAGGAAATCTGATCGCGGTCCTGAAGCTCGCGGCCGAATTTGCGCTGCAAAGCCGCTTCCGAAAGATAGGTGATGTGTGCGGCCATGCGCGCCACCGCCAAACCCTTCGCCGGATTTTCGCTGTCGTAATATTGCCCGCCGTTCCAGTCCGGATCGGCCATGATCGCCTGACGTCCTACTTCATGGAACGCGATGTTCTGGGCGGAGTGTCGCGCCGCGGTGGCGAGCGGCACCGCCGTGACCACGCGTTCCGGATAAGACGCCGCCCATTGCAGCACCTGCATGCCGCCCATCGAACCGCCGGTGACGCAGAGAAGCTTGTCGATGCCGAGCGCGTCCATCAGCATCGCTTGCGCGCGCACCATGTCGCGGATGGTGACGACGGGAAAATCCAGCCCGTAAGGCTTGCCGGTTTTGGGATCGATCGAAGCCGGTCCCGTCGATCCCATGCAGCCGCCGATGACGTTGGTGCAGATGACGAAGAAGCGGTCGGTGTCGATCGGCTTGCCGGGGCCGACCATGATATCCCACCAGCCCGGCTTGCCGGTGATGGGATGGCGGCTTGCCACGAACTGATCGCCCGTGAGCGCATGGCAAATGAGGATGGCGTTGCTGCGCGCGGCGTTCAGCGTGCCATACGTCATATAAGCGATGGTGAAAGGCGACAGCGTGCGCCCGCAATCCAGCGCCAAGGGTGTGCTGAAAGTGATCGCCTTGCCGGTGTCCGCTTCGGGTTCGGAAACGGGACGCAGGAAGGTGGGATTTGCGGTCTGGGCCACGTTCGCCTTTTCCAACCAATCCGGATCGGTCCGGGCGCGTTTGCTAGGGCTCCGGGGCCGCATCTGTCAACGATATCGGCATTTGCCCTTGCCCCGGCGCGCCGATGCCACTAGCCATTCCGGCCTCCCGCAAGAGGCGGGAAGAAAGGAGAGCAGACATGAAGCCCAAGCCGAAACCCGGCGTATTGGAGATCGCACCTTATGTGGGCGGCCGCGCGCATGCGCCCGGCGCGGAACGTGTATTCAAGCTCTCCTCAAATGAGTCCTCGCTTGGGGCAAGCCCCAAAGGCATGGAAGCCTATTCCGAAGCGGTGAAGGGCATCGACATCTATCCCGAAGGCAGCGCGAAGATCCTGCGCGACGCCATCGGCGAGGTGTATGGCCTCAACCCGGAACGCATCGTCTGCGGCAATGGCTCGGATGAATTGCTGACCTTGCTGGCGCATGCCTATCTGCATCCCGGCGATGAAGTGGTGTTCAGCGAGCATGCGTTCCTCGTCTATCGTATCGCCACGCTCTCCAACAGCGCGACACCGGTCGTGGTGAAGGAGCCGAAGCTGCGCGTGGACGTAGATGCGATGTTGAAGGCTGTGACGCCGAAGACGCGCATGGTCTATCTCGCCAACCCCAACAACCCGACCGGCTCTTATCTCACCAGCGACGAGGTAAAGCGGCTGCATGCAGGTCTGCCGACCGACGTCATCCTCGTGATCGACGCCGCCTACGCCGAATATGTGCGCAAGAACGACTACGACACCGGCATCGAACTGGTGGCGCAGAACCACAATGTGGTGATGACGCGCACCTTCTCGAAGATCTATGGCCTGGCGGGCCTGCGCGTGGGCTGGGCGTTCTGCCCGCCGGAAGTCGCCGACGTGCTGAACCGCATCCGCGGACCGTTCAACGTCTCGGTGCCCGCACAGCGCGCTGCGGCAGCGGCGCTCAAAGACCGCGCGCATGTCGATGCATCCATCGCGCATAACGAGACGTGGAAGGATTGGCTCATCGAGCACATCCGCAAGCTTGGCCTGCGGGTGGACGACAGCGTCGGCAATTTCGTGCTGATCCATTTCGCCAACGAAGCGACGATGAAGAAGGCGGATGCCTTTCTCACCAGTCACGGCATCATCCTGCGACCCGTTGGCGCGTATGGCCTGCACAACTGCCTGCGCCTCACCATCGGCACCGAAGAAGCCAACCGCGCGACGCTGAAAGCGCTCAGCGAATTCGTAAAGTCATGAGCACGGCCGCCAAACCGCTGTTCAACCGGGTTGCGCTGATCGGCGTGGGCCTGATCGGCTCCTCCATGGCGCGCGCCATGCGCCGCGCCAATCTCGCCGGGCACATCGCAGGCTATGCCCATACGCCCGAGATCGTGGAGCGCGCGAAGAAAGCCGGCTTCGCGGACTCGATGCATGCCGATCTGGCCGCGTGCGTGAAGGATGCCGACCTCGTCGTGCTCGCCGCGCCCGTCGGCGCGTTTGCCGATATCGCGAAGGTCATCGGCCCGCATGTGAAGCCCGGCGCTATCGTCAGCGACACGGGTTCGGTGAAGGGCGCGGTCGTGCGCGACGTCGCGCCCGCGCTACCGCAAGGCGTGCATCTGATCCCGGCGCATCCCATTGCCGGCACCGAACAGTCCGGCCCCGAAGCGGGCTTCGCGGAATTGTTCGATGGCCGCTGGTGCATTCTCACGCCGCCATCGGATGCCGATGCGGTGGCCGTGGCGAAGCTCAAATCGTTCTGGGAAGGTCTCGGCAGTCAGGTCGAGATCATGGAGCCGAAGCACCACGATCTGGTGCTCGCGATCACCAGCCATCTGCCGCATCTCATCGCCTACAACATCGTCGGCACCGCCAATCATCTGGAGCAGGTGACCAAAGGCGAAGTGATCAAATATTCCGCCGGCGGTTTTCGCGATTTCACCCGCATCGCCGCGTCCGATCCCACCATGTGGCGCGACGTCTTCCTCAACAACAAGGAAGCGGTGCTGGAGATGCTGGGCCGCTTCTCGGAAGACCTCACGGACCTGCAGCGCGCGATCCGCTATGGCGACGCCGACTTCCTGTTCGATCTGTTCACACGCACTCGCGCCATCCGCCGCTCCATCGTCGATGCGGGTCAGGATTCCGCTGCGCCGAACTTCGGCCGCAACGCCGAAAAATCAGAAAAATAATTGTCATGGCCCGCGAATGCGGGCCACCCAGTTTGGTTCTGCCCGATCTTGCAGATGTCACCTTGGCGGCCCGCTTTTGTGGGCCGTGACAAGACGTTTGCTTCTAGTAAAGCGGCGAGAGCGTGTCGGCTGGAATGCTGCCGACGGAGAAGATTCCATCCTGAAAACCGAGCGTCGCGGTCAGCGTGCCGCTGACCTGCGCCGCGCCGGCAAAGGCGAGGAAACTCGCCGCCAAACCGTTGTCTGGCCCTTTGATCCAACCCCGCGCCTGCGCCTGGTTCAAAAGCGGCTGCCAGTTGGCGATCGTCATCTGCAGCGCGCCCTTGGGCCGATGCAGTTCGTCCACCGTCAACGCACCTTTGCCTTTCGTGGCGATATCGCCCCAGTTTAGTTCCATCGCCTTCACCAGAACGCCGCCGTCGCGCATGCGCCAATCTTCCGCCGCCGCGCGCCAGTCGCCATGACCTTTCAGCAGCGTGTCGAAGCTCGTGCCGGGCGAGATCAAGCCTTCCGCATGGAACAGTTTCATGTTCGGGCCGAACGCCGGCTTCAGATCGTCGCCGAGATGCACGCCATTGGCGGTGACGTAGAAATCCAGCGCATCGATCTTTGGGTCCTTGCGCAAATGCGCCTGGAATTGCGATGCCGCCAGATCGGGCGAGTCCACATTGATCGCTTCCAGATCGAAGCGCGAAAGCTCACCGCCGCCGGCGATCATGCTGCCGCGAAGCAATCCGGGGAGGAACTGATAGGTGCGCTGCTCGCCATTGTCCTTATGCCAGGTGACGATCTGTTTGCCCGCGGCCTCGAACACATATTGTGTGCGGCCATAGGTGAGCGAATGAAAGGCAAACTTTTCCGCGTTCCACACGGCGGGCCCGTGCGACGTGGCCACTTCCAGACGAAATCCGTCCAGCTCGCCATCAAGGCGGAAGGGAAAGCCGCGCATCGTCTTCTGCGCGAAGCTCAGCTTGATGCCCGGCGCAATCTCATGGCCGTTGATCGCGTCGAGCTTTTTGGAAACGACGCTTGAGGCGACGAACCAATAGCTCGCGAGCCCGAGCATCAGGATCGCGAACAGGCCGACAGGTCCGTAAAGCCAGAAACGGTGGGAATAGTTCATGGGAAGCACGCCGCTTTCGACCGGCGTGCTCTAGCAGAGCCTAGCCGCAACGCGAATAGCCGCAGGAGACGCAGGTGTCGCAGCCTTCCAGCTTCACCAGTCCCGGCTGGCCGCAGCGCGGGCAATAGCGCGCGGGTGCGCCTTCCGCGTTCACCGCCACGGCCTGAACGTCATCGGCGGTCACCGCCTCGCGCGGCGTCATGAAGCCGATATTGATCAGATGCCGCTCGATCACTTCGCCTATGGCGGCCAATAGCGACGGAACATAATGCTGGTTCATCCACTGCCCGCCGCGCGGATCGAACACGGCTTTCAGCTCTTCCACCACGAACGACACATCGCCGCCGCGCCGGAAAACTGCCGAGATCATGCGCGTCAGCGCCACGGTCCAGGCGTAATGCTCCATGTTCTTGGAGTTGATGAAGATCTCGAACGGCCTGCGCCGCCCGTCTTTCTCCACATCGTTGATGGTGATGTAGAAGGCGTGATCCAGGTCCGCCCATTTGATCTTGTAGGTCTGCCCGATCAGCACTTCCGGCCGGTCGAGCGGCTGCGTCATGTAAACGACGCCGCCTTCCTCGCGCATGCGGGGCGAAACGACGGGCGGCAGAATCTCCGTCACCGGTTCCACCGGCAGCGTTTCAGGCGCGGCTGGCGTCACCGCGAGCACCGATCCGCGCGCTTCGCTGGGGCGATAGGTCGTGCAGCCTTTGCAGCCCATCTCATAGGCGTGCCGGTAAACATCCTTGAACGCCGCGAAGGAAATATCGACCGGCACGTTGATCGTCTTGGAGATCGAGCTGTCGATATATTTCTGCGCCGCGGCCTGCACCGTCAGGTGCTCGTTTGGCGAAAGCTCCTGTGCGTTGACGAAGTAGTCGGGTAGCGCTGTGTCCTCGCCAAACAGTTCGCGGAATCTGCGGTAAGCGTAGTCGCTCACCTCTTCTTCGATGCGTTCGCCGTCGGCCTTCAAAATCCTGCGCGTGTAGGTATAGGCGAACACCGGCTCGATGCCGCTCGACACATTGCCCGCAAACAGCGAGATCGTGCCCGTCGGCGCTATGGAAGTGAGCAGGCCGTTTCGGATGCCATGCGCCGCGATCTGCACGCGGATGTCTTCCGGCAGCGCCATGATATGCGGGCGCTTCAGGAATTCATGCGCGTCGAACAGCGGAAACGCGCCTTTCTCTTTTGCCAGCTCGGCAGAGGCGCGGTAAGCCGCATGGCTCAACACTTTCAGCCAGCGCTCGATCAGCGCGATGCTTTCCGCCGAACCATAGCGCGTGCGGCAGAAGATCAGCGCGTCGGCAAGGCCTGTGACGCCCAAACCGATACGGCGCTTTGCTTTCGCTTCCGCCTGCTGTTCGGGAAGCGGAAAGCGCGACACGTCGATGATGTCGTCCAGAAAGCGGATCGCCGTCGTCGTCAGCCGCGCCAGTCCATCTTCGTCCAGCGCGGCATCCACGCCGAACGGGTTCCTCACAAGCTGCGCCAGATTGATCGAACCCAGAAGGCATGCGCCATAAGGCGGCAACGGTTGCTCGCCGCAAGGATTGGTTGCGTGGATCGTCTCGCAATAGGCGAGGTTGTTCTGCGCGTTGATCCGGTCGATGAAGATCACGCCGGGCTCGGCGTACTCGTACGTCGCGCGTGTGATGCGATCCCACAATGCGCGCGCCTTTACCGTGCGATAGATCTTGCCGCCGAATGTCAGATCCCAGTCGGCGTCGCGCTTCACCGCATCCATGAACGCATCGGTGACGAGCACCGACAGGTTGAACATGGTGAGCTTGCCGCTTTCCCGCTTGGCATCGATGAAGTCTTCGATGTCGGGGTGATCGCAGGCCAAGGTCGCCATCATCGCGCCGCGGCGCGAACCGGCGCTCATGATCGTGCGGCACATCGCATCCCACACTTCCATGAAGGAGACGGGCCCGGACGCATCCGCGCCCACACCTTTCACCAGCGCGCCTTTGGGACGCAAGGTCGAGAAGTCGTAACCGATGCCGCCGCCCTGCTGCAGCGTCAGCGCCGCTTCGCGAAGGCCGGAGAAGATTCCGTCCATCGAATCCGCAATCGCGCCCATCACGAAACAGTTGAACAGCGTGACCGAACGATCCGCGCCCGCGCCTGCGAGAATGCGTCCCGCGGGCAGAAATTTGTGACCTGCCAGTGCGCTCGCAAATTGCAGTGCGGAGGCGCGTTGCTTGTCAGGCGCTTCGGCTTTGGCAGCCGCAAGCGCGACACGCGCCCAGGTGGACGCGATGTCGCCATCCACGGGCGTGCCGTCCGGCTGTTTCAGCCGGTACTTCATGTCCCAGATCTGGCGGGAAATATCGCTCATAGCGCCTCGGTCGAACCGCTTTGCGAGCGGCTCAGAGAGATAACGCTTCATTCCCGGAAAGTCAAGGAATGTTCGCTATCCGTTCTTAACCATGCGGTTCAAGAAAGTCCTTTGGAAGCAAGGATTTGCCGGCCTTCCGCGACCAACCCGGCCGTCGCGCTTTCGATACGGTTCTGCAGCGTTTCCATGAACGCCGCACGCTTCAGCCCGGACGGGATTGGCGGCAGGAATTCGATCACCACCTTGCCGGGCTTCTTCAGAAAGCCGACCGGGCCGGTCCAGAACAGGCCGGAGTTCAGCGCCACCGGCACGCAGGTGACGCCCGTCTGCGTGTAAAGCGCGGCCACGCCCGGCTTGTAGTCGGGTGACATGCCGGGCGCCTTGCGCGTGCCTTCGGGAAAGATGAAGAGCGGACGATCATCGGCCAGCGCGGCTTTGGCTTGCGCGACCATCTGTTTCAATGCGCTCGCCTTGCCTTCACGGTCGATGGCGATGACACCCGCCTTCCACAGATACCAGCCATAGAACGGGATATTCAGCAGCGAGCGCTTCACGACCGCGCAGGCATCGTTAAGCAGCAGATAAAGAACGGCGGTGTCCCACATGCTCATATGTTTGGCCGCGATCAGCACCGCGCCGGTGGGGACACGCCCGCGCACTTCATAGTCGAGCCCCGCGATCCATTTAAGGCCGAACAGTGTCACGCGGCTCCAGGTTTTGGAAAGAATCTCTGTCGCGTGCCGGGGCAGCAGCAACACCCAGACGCCGCCAACGGCGATGACGGCAGAGGTGATCGCGAACCACAGGAAGAAGAGACAGGAGCGGATGAAAACCATCACGCTTCAGGCGCTCCGGGTGAAATGCGTGATGACGAAACTCGCCAGATATTTCGCATATTCGGTGTTGAGCAAATGCAGCGTATGCGGATCGCGCCACCAGTCGTCGAGGTTGATGCCCTGCGGATCGACGGGGTAAGCCACAAGCCGCACGCCCGGCATGTCGGCGGCGAATTCGTTGAGGCTGCGGCGCATGTGATAATTCGCCGTCACCACGATGATGCTGTTATAGCCGTGACGGCGCACCCATGCGCTGGCTTCGTCGGCATTGCCATGCGTGCTGGTGGCCACGAAGCCGAGATCGGCGCAGCAATCGAATTTCCGGCCGCCATGCGCAATCGCTTTCAGTTGCGCCTTCGTCGTTCCCGGATTGACGCCGGTGATGAGAAGCCGCTGGGCGGCGTCTTTTTCCAGAAGCTTGTCGGCGGCATCCAGCCGCGCATCGCCGCCGGTCAGCGCCACGATGCCGTCCGCGCGCGGCGTTGCCGCCGGCGGACGCGGCAGCGTCGCCGCGAACACGATGAAGCCGAGCGTGTAGAGGACCAGAAGGCCCACGCCCAGTTTCATCAGCCAGCCTCCCGAACCCTGCATCGCGTTCCCGTTACTCCCAAGGGCGAAGATTGGACCATGCGGACGCCCAAGAAAATATTGACGCCTGCGTGAAAGGACTCAGTAGATTTCGCGCAACGCCGCCAGAACCGACAGCCGTGCCGTCGCCCATGCGATGAGCCCGGACACCACCGGCACGGCGAAAAGCCAAGCCAATTCCTGCGGGTTAAGCCCCAATGGCGGCAGAAATGGGACTGCCTCCACGCCCGCGAATTCCAGTCCGCCCGCCAGCAGGAATGTGACGGCCGCGAGCCCCGCGCCCACGGCAGAAGCCGCCAGGGTCGATATCAGATAGTGCCATTCGAACGCGCGCGCGATGAAGCCGGAATGCGCGCCCATCTGGTGCAGCAGCGCCACGATGTCGTGATGCGCCTCCAGTCCCGCGCGCGTCGCGAACGACACCGCCGCCGCCGTCGCCAGCGCGATGAGCGCCAGCACCGCATAAGCCGCATAGATGATGGTGTTGGCGAGACTTTGCAGCCGCGCGATCCAGCGCGTGTGATCGTCCACATTGGAATCGGGCGCCACGGTTTGCAGCCGCGCCTGCAACGTCGCGAAGTCGATATGCGCGCCGGGCGCGATGGTCGCGTCGATCAGGCGCGGCAGCGGCAGATCTTTCACCATCGCATCCCTGCCGAGCCAGGGCTCGACGAGTTTCGCCGCATCCGCATCCGACATCGGCGTGATGGTGAGAATGCCCGGCGTGCCGCGCAGAATCTCCAGCGCTGCATTCGTCTCGCTGTCCATGTTGCGCGCAGACGTCGGATGCTCGGGCTGCAACACCTGCACGGTCAGCCGTCCCGCCAATCCTTCGCGCCAGCTTTCGGCCTGACGATTGGCGAGCATGGATGCACCCAGCGCCAGTGCCGCCAGAAACGCCATCACGCCGATCACCACATCCAGCGGCGCAGCACCTTTTTCGCGCGGCAATATGCGCCCGCGCATGCGCTGCGTTTCGCTCATGGGCGCCTCAGTTCGACAAGGCGCCCGTCGACAAGGCGCATCTCGCGGGCGCGCGAGCGCTCGATCAGGCTGCGGTCATGCGTTGCGATGAGAACGGTGGTGCCCAGGCGATTGAGTTCGCCGAAGAGGCGGATAAGCCGCTGCGCGATTTCCGGATCGACATTTCCCGTCGGCTCGTCCGCCAGAAGCAGATCGGGCTGGCCCACCACCGCGCGCGCGATGGCGACGCGTTGCTGCTCGCCGCCCGACAATGTCGGCGGCTTTGCATTCATGCGGTCGCCGAGGCCGACCCAGTTCAGAAGCTCTTCCACGTCATGGGTGTAGTCGTCCGGCTTGCGGCCCGCGAGGCGAAGCGGCAGCGCCACATTGTCGAAGGCCGACAAATGCGACAGGAGGCGGAAATCCTGAAACACCACGCCGATGCGCCGGCGGAGCGCGGGAAAGGCGGAACGCCGCGCCAGAGCCAGATCGGTTCCGAACAGCGTGATCAGCCCCCGGCTGGGCGGCTCGGCCAGGAACATCAGCTTCAGCAGCGTGGACTTGCCCGCACCGGACGGCCCGGTGAGGAAGGAGAACGTGCCCGGCTCGAGCTGGAAGGTGACGTCCCGCAGCACCTCCGGGCCCGGCCCATAGCGCATGCCGACATTTTCGAAGCGGATCATGGGGCGGGACCATAAAGGCGGGATTCGGCGGGGCCAATTCGTTAAACCTATTTTTCGGGTGATTGGCTATAAGCGCCTTATGATTCTGGTCTGTCCCAGCTGCGCCGCCCGTTACGAAGTCGACGGGTCCAAATTTCCCCCGGAGGGGCGCAAGGTCCGCTGCAAGAAATGCGGCCATGTCTGGCATCAGACGCCTGAAGCCGATCAGGCCGAAATCGAAGAAGCCATCTTCAACCCGCAGGCCGATCCGGCCCCCGAAGCCGAGCCGCAGCCCGAACCGGAAGCAGAGCTTGAGCCGCAGCCCGCATGGCGCGCGCCGGTCGAAGAGGAAGACGTCGCCGATGCGGCTTATAGCGCCGCCGAAGACGACGAGCCTGTCGCCGCAAAGCCATCGGGCCGCGCCGCGCGGAGCGCCGGGATCATCGCGGGCTGGATCGGATTGGTCGCCGCCGTTCTGGTGATCGGTTTCGCTGCTGCGAACTATCGCACGCAGATCGTGACCATCTGGCCGCAATCGGCATCGCTGTTCTCCAAATTCGGCATGGCGGTGAACACGCGCGGACTAGACTTCACCGATGTGCGCCACATGAACCAGACCGAAGACGGTCAGCCGGTTCTCGTCATCACCGGCAAGCTGGTGAATGTCAGCAGCAAAAAGCTCGACGTGCCGCCGCTGCGTGTGACACTGAGCGACGAGAACAAGCGCGCGATCTATGACTGGAGTTTCGAGCCGTCGAGCAAGCCGCTCGCGCCGGGCCAGTCGGTCGCGTTCCGCACGCGCCTTTCCAATCCGCCCGCTTCCGCGCGCCATGTCGAGATGCGTTTCGCGGACGGCACGGAGTGACCGCGCACAGGATTCTTCACACGGAAGCCGATACCCGCGCGCGCGTGGACGTTGTCGCGCGCGCGATCGCGCATGCGCCGCTCAAGCCGGATTTCGCGGTGGCGATCCTCGCAGGCGCATTCGTCTTTGCCGCCGACATCCTGCGCGCGCTGGCGCGCGAAGGCTTATCGCTGCCGATTGAATTTCTCTGGCTGCGCTCCTACGCGGACAAGCGCACCGGCGGCGAGGTTTCCGTTCTTGTCGGTCCCACCGAGAAGATTCACGCCAGGACGGTTCTGCTGATCGATGGCGTTCTCGACGGCGGCCATACGCTCGCCAAGGCGAAAGAGCTTCTCTTGCAGGCCGAAGCCGCCGCGATCATCACCGTCGTTGCCGTGGACAAGTTGCGCGATGACGCGGTGTTGAAAGCCGATCACGCACTGTTCGCAGGAACGCGCGGCTTTCTCATCGGCTATGGCATGGACGACAAGGGCGATGCGCGCGGCCTGCCGTATATCGCCGCGATCGACTAGAACTCTTTCAGCAGCCGATCGAGATAATCCAGCTCTTCCTTGGAGCGTCCGGTTTCGCCGGCGCGTTTGCGCAGCTCCTGCAGGATGGCGCGCGCGCGCGCGATGGAGTCCTTGTCCGGCACCTTGCCGCCATTGATCGAGCCTTGCGCGCCGCTTTCGCGGCCCATCGGGTCTTCATTGCCGTTCTGCCCGCCAGGCTTCATGCCTTGGCCGCCCTGTTCCTGCATGAGGGCTTGCGCCAGCGCCGTCGTGCCTTTCTGCAAGGCATCCAGCGCCTGTTGCTCGGATTTTCCGGCGCTGTCGAAATCCTTGCCGCCGAGCTGGCCTTGCGCCTGTCCCATGGATTTTCCGGCCTGATCGAAATTCTTTGCGGCGGGCGCACCCTTCTTGCCCAGACCTTTCAGGATCGTGTTCAGATCGTCGCGCAACTTGCCTTGCTGGTCGGAAAGTCCTTTCGCGCCGCCGTCTTTCGGATCGCCCGCGTCCTGGCCTTCGCGATAGGTCTTGTCCATCAACTGCCGCTGGCGGCCGATGAGATCGGACATGCCCTGAATGGCATCCGACATCGCCTTGTCGCCTTGCCCGCCACCGCCGGAACCGCCCGACATCTGCATGTTCTCGAGCAGGCTTTGCAGCATCGCCAGCATCTTCGCCGCGGCATCGCGCGAGCCACTTTCGGCAAGCTGCTGGATGAGCTTCATCATCTTTTCGATGTCATCCGGCGTGATGACTTTCGTGCCGGGCGGCGGCGGGCCGTTGGAAGCCTGCGCATTCTTCGCCATCGCCTGCAGATAGCGGGCGAGTGCCTGCTGATAGCGCTGCATCAGCGCGTCGATCACGCTTTGCGGCGCGCCCTGCTGCATCGCCTGTGCGAGCGCCTCGGCCGTGCGGCGCAATTCGGCGGCGGCATTGGCGGCGCCATTGCCTTCCAGAGACATCGCCGTCTGCCACAGAAGATCCTGCACGCGCGCGATGTCCTGATCGTTATGCGCTTCGTGCAGCATCCAGTAGGTCGAGCGCAGCACGAGATAGAGCTTGGTCTGGTCCGCGTAGAATTTGTCCGGCGCGATGGTGAGCGCGTTCAGCGTCGCAAGCGTCACGGGCTTCGCATGGGGGGTCTTCGCGAACAGATGCTGCCGCTGCTCGATCAGCGCCCGCGCCAGAGGGTTGGTGAAGATGCGCGCGGGCAGGGTGAAGCGCATCGGCTTGCTGTGCGCGACTTGCCCGGCGCCGTCTTTGGCTTCCAGCGTGATGGTGACGTCCATGCCCGCGAGCGGATTTTCGGTCAGGTCGCGATAGGCGGTCTGCTTCACCGTTTTCGCCGATACGTCGAGCGGCAGATCGATGGCGAGGACGCGCGTGCCCTTCACCGGCTTGATCAGCGCACGCGCGGAAACGACACCGTAGTCATCGGCGGCGGCGAAGGAGAGCTTCACCGCATCATGCTCGGTCTTCGCCGGCGGCTGCGAGAACACGATATGCGGCGCTTCATCGGGAACGATGGTCGTGCGCCAGCTTCCCAGGCTGCGTCCGCCCGCGCGCACGAAAATGTTCTCGTCCGCGTGCAATCTGGTGTTGGCGGCATACTCGTTGTCCGCGCCCGTTACTTTGGGCCGCTTGTCGTGGCTCGGCGACAAGACGATCTCCGGCGACACGCTCGAGCGATGCACGCGCACCACAAGTTCCGAATTCACCGGCACGCGGATCGGCGCGCCGTTCATCGGCCCCGGCTTCAGATAGATCGGCGGCAGGCCGGTGTAGGCGGGCGGATTGATCCACGCATCGACCGTTGCCGATGCCGTGCCCGAACCGGCATCCGGCGACAGCGCGAAGGCGAGGCGGTTCTTCCAGTCCGATCCGGCGACGATCACGCCGCCGATCAGAAGCAGCAGAATCAGAAAGCGGATCGCATAAGGATCGTGTTTGGCCAGTTGCGGCGAAGGCAGCGACACGCGCATCTTGCCGATGCGCGAGAGCAGCGCGCGGATATGCGCCTTCCACAATGCCTCGGCATAGGCATCGCCCACGCCCGCTGCCATGACGTCGTGATGTTCGGTGATGGGCCGGTGTTCGAGCGTGGAGTCGCGCTCCACGCGGCGCGCGCCTTCGTACCAGCTCGGTGCCTCGAAATCCTGGAAGTTGCGATAAAGGAAATATCCGGCGGCGCCCGCGGCGCCGAGCAACAGCAGCGTGTGGATCCACCACGGAATGTAATTGAACAGGCCAAACAGACCGGCGGCGACAAAGGCGCCCACGATGCCGCTCGCGGGCCACAGCCGCGGCCACATCCGTTCCCACCAGATCGTCAGCCGCGCGCGGCGGATGAACGCCTCGGCGTGCCGCGCCTCACGTCTGAGGCGAAAGCCATCCGGGAATGCGATCAAGTCCGATAAGTTCGTCATCGCTCAGTCTGGGGCGCACCACGGCCCATTGATCGCCCTTCACCAGAACCTCGGCGGCGGGCGGCCGCGCATTGTAAGCGGAAGCCATCACCGCGCCATAGGCGCCGGCGGTCAGAAGGGCCACCAGATCGCCCTCTTTGAGTTCCGGTAAACGCCGGTTCGACCCGAAAAGATCGGAGGATTCGCAGACGGGGCCGACGACATCGTAAACGGCGGTGTTCGGCGCCTCGCGCACGGACACGATCTCGTGATGCGCATCGTACATGGCGGGGCGGATGAGATCGTTCATGCCCGCATCGAGGATGAGAAATTTTTTAGCTTCGCCCTGCTTCACATAGGTCACGCGCGAAACGAGCACGCCTGCATTGGCTGCAATCAACCGGCCGGGTTCCAGAATGAGTTCGCAATACAGATCGGCGACGGCGCGCGACACCGCAGCGCCATAGAGTTCCGGTGCCGGCGGTGCCGGATCGGTGGGTGCGTAAGGCACGCCCAATCCGCCGCCAAGATCGATGCGCTTGATGGAATGCCCGTCGGCGCGCAGCGTTTTCACCAGATCGGCCACGCGCGCGAAGGCGGCTTCGAACGGCGAAAGCTCGGTGATCTGGCTGCCGATATGCATGTCAACGCCGACGATATGGAGCGACGGCAGCGATGCCGCCAGCTTGTACGCCTCGCGCGCTCTGGACCACGGAATG
>JBQCJO010000599.1:0-2099 GCA_051952735.1 Rhizomicrobium sp. | reverse complement strand
CTATTTCCTTCCCCGGTCAGGTAGTTGTGAACGAGGAACCGGCGTCACGCACCGTTCTGGCCGCGATGGCGCAAAAAGTGATCGGCAAGTACGCAGGCCATCATCGCTTCGCCCACCGGCACGGCGCGGATGCCAACGCAGGGATCGTGGCGGCCCGTCGTCCGGATTTCCGTCTCTTTACCCTTCACGTCGATGGTCTTGCGCGGTGACAGAATGGACGATGTCGGCTTCACCGCAAAGCGCGCGACGATCGGCTGGCCCGTCGAGATACCACCCAAGATTCCGCCCGCATGATTGGACAGGAATTTGGGTTTTCCTTTCGCTCCTTTGCGCATCTCGTCCGCGTTCTCCTCGCCGGAAAGCAGCGCCGCGGCCATGCCGTCGCCGATCTCGACACCTTTTACGGCATTGATGCTCATCATCGCCGAAGCGATGTCCTGATCCAGCTTGGCGTAGACCGGCGCACCCAGGCCGGCGGGAATGCCTTCGGCTACCACTTCGATGATGGCGCCGATGGATGAACCCTTCTTGCGGATGGCATCCAGATATTCGGTCCACACGGGGACGGATTTCGCATCGGGGGAGAAGAAATCGTTCTTGCCGACTTCGTCCCACTTCCAGTTTTTGCGCTCGATCTTGTGCGCGCCGATCTGCACCAACGCCCCGCGCACGCTCACCTTCTTGTAAAGCGAATCGAGAACCTTGCGCGCGATGGCGCCGGCCGCGACTCGCGCGGCTGTTTCGCGCGCGCTTTGCCGTCCGCCGCCGCGATAATCCCGTACGCCGTATTTGGCCCAGTAGGTGTAGTCGGCATGACCGGGCCGGAATTTGTCGCGGATATCGCTGTAATCCTTGGAGCGGGCGTCAACATTCTCGATCAGCAGCGCAATCGGTGTGCCCGTGGTCACTTGCGATTTCATCCGCTCGTCCTGGAAGACGCCGGAGAGAATCCGCACCGTGTCTGGCTCCCGCCTCTGGGTTGTAAAGCGCGATTGCCCCGGCCGGCGCCGGTCCAGGTCCGCCTGGATGTCTGATTCTGTCAGGGAAATGCCCGGTGGGCAGCCATCCACGACGCATCCGAGCGCGGGCCCGTGGCTTTCCCCGAAGGTCGTCACCCGGAAAATATGGCCGAAACTGTTGTGGGACATGGGGGACGCTCTACTTCCGGGAATGTGCGTTGCAGCAATGATGGGATGGCGTGGAACGAATTCTGACCCCACCGGGCCAATTTTGTCTCTTGAGAAAACCGTGGAGTTCCCTAGGATTACATCCAAGAAAGAGCGGTTGGGCACATCCTCGGGGGGCTTCGGGGCGGGGCATCGCCGGTCTTCGCGTAAATCACTCGAGAGGATAGCTCACATGAAGATCACTGCAATTGCTCTGAGCGCTGCCATGTTGCTTGCACCGGCCGTTGCACTGGCCGATGAGGCGCCTGCCGCCGCTCCGGCTCCGCAGCAGCATTCTGCCCTCGCGCCGGGATCGGCCGCGGGCGTCAAGCAGGCTCAGTCCTGGCATGACAATCAGTGGACCTACATCCTGGTCGGCGCTGCCGTGGTTGGTGGCGTGATCTGGGCGGCGTCCAGCGGTGGCAACCACCACAATCATTCGACGCCGACGACGGGCAACCCGTAAGCTTCGAAAAGTCATGAAACCTCCGCATCGCGAAACGCGGTGCGGAGGTTTTCTTTTTGGCGGGTGCTATGCGCCGAAATACGTCTCGCTGCCGTGCGAGAGGCGCATGATGCCGGCGTGCGGCGGCCTGTAGCTTTTCGTCTGCTCTGCGGTGAGACCGAGATAGTGTCCCCGGATCGTCCGCGCCGGTCCGTAATGGGTGACGATCACCGCGTTCCGTTTCAGCGTCGGCAGGAAGCGTCCGACCCTGTCATGCAGTGCCGCCCAGCTTTCACCGTTTGGCCGGATGTAATGCCAGTCGTCCTTGTCATCGAGACCGGGAAGGCCCTCGTCCAGCGCGGCAATCTCTTCGCGTGTCATCCATGTGTGATCGCCGAAATGGATTTCCATCAGCCTGTGGTCGGCGCGGTAGCCGGTCGGCGGAAGGCCGGCGCCTTCGCGCACAAGCTCCATGGTGTTGCAGGTCC
>JBQCJO010000598.1:0-2061 GCA_051952735.1 Rhizomicrobium sp. | reverse complement strand
AATGACGGCCCGCAAGGAATGTAAATGGTCACGCAACAGCGGCCGGATATCCTGCTTGTCGATTACGCGATGCCGGGCATGACCGGCGCGGAAGTGGCGGCGCGCGTGCGCAAGCTGCACACCGAACTGCCGATCATCTTCGCGAGCGGCTATGCCGAAACCGCGGCGCTGGAGAACGTGCTGGACGCGAACACCGCGATCCTCAGGAAGCCGTTCCGGCTCGGCGAGCTGCAGGAAGCGGTTGCAAACGCGCTGCGGCGCCAATCATCCGTGTAATGATCGGTGTGCACATGCGAAGCCTTGCGCAGTTAAGCTGCGTTTGCGGCGGCGCCCGACCTTTTTGACTTGCCATCGGCGGGGCTCTTCGGGAGATTGCGCCCCATCAGGGGCCAGCAAGCTTCAAAATAACAAGGGCGGACGAACACCCATGACCACTTCCACCGGCGCCACCGGCGCGGGCGACTCTCTGAGCGCGTTTCAGGAAAGCAACCGGACCAAGACATCATTCATCGGCCATCCGCCGGGCGTGGGCTGGCTGTCGTCCGCGGAGTTCTGGGAACGCTTCGCCTATTACGGCATGCAGGCGCTGCTGGTTCTTTATCTCAGCCACTCCCTGTTCAAGCCCGGCACCATCGAGCACGTGTGGGGCATCAGCTGGTTCAGCCACGCGCTGGAATCGCTCTACGGCAAGCTGGACTACGCGGCGCTCGCCTCCGCCGTCGTCGGCTTCTATTCGGCGACGGTATATCTGACGCCCATTCTCGGCGGCTACATCGCCGACCGGTTGATCGGACGCACTTGGACCGTGGCCATCGGCGCCAGCATGATGGCGGCGGGATATTTCCTGCTTTGCGTCGAGCAGACATTCCTGATCGGCATCTTCGCGCTTCTGTTTGGCGTTGGTTGCTTCAAGGGCAATATCGCGGCGCAAGTGGGCGATCTTTATACGATCGACGATCCGCGCCGCGCGGACGGCTTTCAGGTTTACTTCCTTGGCATCCAGATCGCGGTGATCATCGCACCGCTCATCACCGGCACGCTGGGCGAGAAAGTCGGCTGGACATGGGGCTTCGGCTCGGCGGGCGTCGGCATTCTCATCGGGCTCGCGATCTATCTTTTCGGCCGCTACTCTTATCCGCCCGAATTGCTCGCGCAGCGAAAAGGCACGGCGAAAAGCGAACGCCCGTCATTGACGAGCCGCGACTGGGGCGTGATCGCGATCCTGGTTGTGCTGCTGCCGGTGCTGGCAATGTCCGCTGTCGGCAATCAGCAGATCTTCAATGCCTATCTCATCTGGTCGGAGAAGAATTACGATCTGGCGATGTTTGGCGGCACGATGCCGACGAGCTGGATGTTCTCCATCGATGCGGTCGTTAGCACCTTCCTGATGATCGGGGTCATCGCCTTCTGGCGCTGGTATGGCCGGCATTGGGAAGAACCGGCGGAGATCAACAAGATCGCCATCGGCACGGGGATCAGCGCGTTCGCACCGCTGACGCTGGCCTTGTTCTCACAGATCGTCGCACAGACCGGCCATCCTGTGCCGCTGTGGTGGGCGATCGCGTTCCACGTCATCAACGACACCGGCTTCTCGATGGTTTTCCCGGTGGGATTGGCGCTCTATTCGCGCGCCGCGCCCAAGGGCCTCGGCGGCATCATGATCGCGATCTACTACCTGAACCTTTTCATTGGAAACAACCTGATCGGCTATCTCGGCGGCTTGCTGGACAAGATGTCCGGCGCGCAATTCTGGCTGCTGCATAGCGCGATCATCGGAGTTGCCACAGTGCTTCTGTTCCTGGGACGGATTTTCCTCGGCCACTATCTGGCGCCGACGAAAGCCGATGTGGCGGCAACTCAGGCGGCCGGCGAAGCCGCCGCCTGATGCCTTAAAGCCCGATCAATAGTTGTCGTTGTCGTCGTCGTCTTCATTATACGGATAGGACGGCGGCGGTGGCGGGTTGCGGAACACGTCATCGCGGTCGCGGGGCGTATAAGCCGTATCCTCACCGCGTTGTTGCGCAATGGCGGCTTCCGCCTGATCCATGGCATCGGCCATCG
>JBQCJO010000597.1:0-3150 GCA_051952735.1 Rhizomicrobium sp. | reverse complement strand
GTGATTTGTTTGTTTTTGTTTTTGGGGGGTGTTTATGCGGCGCGCCCGGGCGCCGCGATGACGATATGTTTTAAAAACATAAAGATAAATCGACTCGCACGCACCGGCACCGCCCGGTTTGAAACAGGCGCAAACTACGAACGAAGCTCGGCTCTGGCAATGTTACGGCGGTGTTATATCAAAGGCGGGAAGTTGCCTGCGCCTCTACTTCGCCGCTTCCGCGTTCCAGCGGGCGACTTTGGCTTTTGCTTCCGCCAGCATCCGGTCGAGCGCCGCGCGGTCCTCGACCGTGCCGCGCACGATGACCGTGTCAATGCTTTGCGTTGCCGTGATGTCGGTCAGCGGGTTGCGATCGAGCAGCACAAGATCGGCCTGCTTGCCGGTTTCAACCGAGCCATAACGGTCAAGCAATCCGAACCATGCCGGACCGGCGCGCGTGGCAGAGGCGAGTGCCTCAGCCGGCGTCAGCCCGGTCTTCACATAAAGCGCCAACTCCTGATGCAGCGCGAGCGCGGGATAGTCGAAAGAATTGAGGAAGCCCGCATCGGTGCCGGCCATGATTGTGACGCCTGCTTTTTCCAGCATCGGCAGCACCGCGGCGGTGTGGCGATATTCAAGATGGCGCGCTTCGATCTGTTCCGGCGTTGCCTTGGCCGCGCGGTCGATGCGCCACTGATAGGTTTTTCGTATGCCCGGCCCGATATAGGCGAGGAACGAATCTTTCGAATGATCATCGCGGTCCAGATAGGCCAGCGTCTGCTCGACGCTCAGCGTCGGGGTCACGAACACATTGTGATCGCGCAGATTGCGATAGGCTTTCATTGCCGTCTGTGAATCGAAACCCTTGTCGAGTTCCGCCTGCGCCTCGGCGCGCGTGATGCGGCCCGCACCGAAGTCGGCGGCGATCTGCGCTTCATCTTTCACCCCGGCTTTGTACGCGTAATCCAGATGCTCAATGGAGCTGAGGCCGGCATCGACTGCCTGCTCGACCGTGTCCGCCATCGGAATATGCCCCGATGCGCGCAATCCTGCGGCGCGCGCCTTGCGCACGGCATAGAGAAACAGATCCGGTTTCAGCGTGCTGTCGGTGATCTTGACGAAATCGACCTTGAGCGCGACGAGTTTCGCGATGGCCGCATCGACATCGGCTTCGGAGCCCGTTTCCAGCGTGCCTTTCCACACCGGCTTGATGCCTTCGATCTTGGGGCCGGAACTGAAGAGTGTCGGTCCGAACAGCTTGCCGTCCGCGATTTCGCCGCGCCATTTCAGCACGTCATAAGGAAGATCCCCCGAGCAATCGCGGATCGTCGTGATGCCGTAAGCGATATAGAGCGGCAGCAGCGCCTTGTTTTCGTCGATCAGCGCGGGGCCGCCGCCGAAATGCACATGCATGTCCCACAAGCCGGGGATCAGATAGCGCCCCTTGGCTTCGATCTGGTGGCGCGCGCTCCACGCCGCTGCCATGTCCGCGTCCCTGCCGACCGCGACGATCCGCTCGCCTTTGGTCGCGACGGCCTGATCGGAAATTGTGCGGGCATGCTCGACATCCACTACCGTGGCGTGGCGGATCAGGACATCGGCCTCCTGCTGGGCCATGGCTTGCAACGGCAGAAACGACGCCGTCAGCGACAGCGCGAGCAGAAGTTTCATGGCGATCACCTTTTCAACGCGGCCAAATGGCGAGAGGAGCGGTCTTTGCCGGCCGATGGCGCACCCGACAGGATTCGAACCTGTGACCTCCGCCTTCGGAGGGCGGCACTCTATCCAGCTGAGCTACGGGTGCGTGACAGCGCTGCTATAGCGCAACGCGGCCACGCCCCGCAAATGGCGGTCAGGACGCCGTCGTCAGCTCTTTCATCAGCCGGTAGGTGAACTCCACCGTCTGATAGAAATTGCCTTTCTCGTCGCGCTCGTCGCGGCCATGCGCGCGCACGTCGTCGATATCGCTCCAGCCGCCGCCGGCGCCATAGCTCGGCATGCCCGCCGCACGGGTGAAGATGGAATCGCTGGCGCCGGCCGCCATCGCGGGCATCACCGGAATGTCCTTGCCCCACATGTCATGAACGACCTTGGTGATCTTGCCCATCACCTTCGGATCGGGAACGGTTTCCGGCGCCGGCTGCACCGGCTCGAGCAGCGACACCTTGATGTTCGGATCGCCCGCGACTTTGGCGAGCGTGGACCGCACCTGTTCGGTGGTTTCGCCGGGATAAACGCGGCATTGGATCGTTGCCGTCGCGCTCGACGGCAAAGCGTTCTCCTGCACACCGGCTTTCAACATGGTGGCGACGCACGTGGTGTGGAGGATCGCGTTGATCGAGGTGTCCTGCGCGAGGCGCGCGGCGACGGTGGTGTCCAGCGGCTCCTTCGAAATCGCCAGCAGATCGGCCTTGCGCTGGCCGGTGGTCTGCTGCGCGATGGTCGCGAAGTAGGCGCGTGTCGTCGCGTTGGTCTTATAGGGGAAGACATATTTGGAGAGGTTCGTGAGCCCGCCGGCGAGTTGATAGATCGCATTGTCCGGGCGCGGCTCGGAAGAGTGGCCGCCCTTGTTCATCGTCTCCATCTTGAACGTCATGTAGGTTTTCTGAACGGTCTCGATCGCGAAATCGACGCGCTTGCCGTTTTTGATCTCGCCCGAGCCGCCGTCCGGATTGATGACAAGCCCGACATCGCCGACCAGATCCTTGCGATGCTGCACGAGGAAGTTCGGACCGTCCTGTTCCAGGCCCACTTCTTCGTCCGCCGTGAACGCGACGACGATATCGCGATCCGGAACATAACCTTCCTTCTTCAGGCGGATGAGCGAGGCGGCAACGGCGGCGTCTTCATCCTTCATGTCGGATGTGCCGCGGCCGTAGAAATAGCCGTCCTTCTCCGTGAACTTGTAAGGATCGAGGCCTGGCGTCCAATCTTCCTTCTTTGCATCCACCACATCCATGTGGCAGATCCACATCACGGGTTTGGCTTTGCCCTTGCCCTTGATGCGCACGACGACATTCACCTGATGCGGATATTTCGTCTCCGGCGCGATGTGAATATCGGCGTCGGTGAAGCCGTTGGCCTTCAGATATTTCACGATGACATCGGCTGTGCCCTTGGTGCCGACGTCGTGCACGGAACGCACCTCGACCAGATCGCGGAAGATATCGT
>JBQCJO010000596.1:0-3478 GCA_051952735.1 Rhizomicrobium sp. | reverse complement strand
GAAGGCGCGGAAATCAAATATTCCACCGTGCAGAACTGGTATCCGGGCGACGAAAACGGACTGGGCGGCATCTACAATTTCGTCACCAAGCGCGGCGATTGCCGCGGCGCGCGGTCCAAGATTTCGTGGACGCAGGTGGAGACCGGCTCCGCGATCACCTGGAAATATCCCAGTTGCATCCTGCGCGGTGATGACAGTGTGGGCGAATTCTATTCCATCGCCATCGCCAACCATTTCCAGCAGGCCGATACCGGCACCAAGATGATTCATCTGGGCAAGAACACGAAGAGCCGGATCATCTCAAAAGGTATCAGCGCGGGCAAAGCGCAGAATACCTATCGCGGCCTCGTCAGCGTGCATCCGCGCGCGGAGAAAGCACGCAACTATACACAGTGCGACTCGTTGCTGATCGGCGGCGAATGCGGCGCACACACCGTTCCCTATATCGAAAGCCGCAACAAATCCGCGCGCATCGAGCATGAAGCGACGACCTCAAAGATCGCGGAAGATCAGTTGTTCTATTGCCTGCAGCGCGGCATTCCGCAGGACGAAGCGGTGTCGCTTATCGTCAACGGCTTCTGCAAGGAAGTGCTGCAGCAGCTCCCGATGGAGTTCGCGGTGGAAGCGCAGAAGCTTGTCGGCATCAGCCTGGAAGGAAGTGTTGGATGAAGAACTGTAGCCCGCAAACCGGACTTTCGCTTGGGATCGCTGTCGGCATCGCTATTGGCGTCGCGTTGGGCATTGCCTTGCACAATCTTGCGATCGGCATTGGGCTGGGCGTGGCGATCGGCATCGGATTGGGCGGCTTGTTCGGCCGGAAAGATACGAATGCTTGAGATCAAGGACCTTCGCGCCACCGTCGATGGCAAGGAAATCCTCAAAGGGCTGACGCTCAGCGTCGGCGCCGGCGAGGTGCATGCCATCATGGGACCGAACGGGTCCGGCAAGTCCACGCTGTCTTATGTTCTGGCCGGACGCGCGGGTTACGAAGTAACCGGTGGCTCGATCCTCTACAAAGGCGAAGACCTCGCCGCGATGTCGCCGGATGCGCGCGCCGCCAAGGGCGTGTTCCTGGCCATGCAATATCCGGTGGAGATTCCCGGCGTCACCACGCTGACCTTTCTCAAGACTGCGCTGAACGCGCAGCGCCGCGCGCGCGGCGAGAAGGAAGTGGACGCGGTGGGCGTGCTGCGCCTCGTCCGCGAGAAGGCGGCGGCGATGAAAGTCTCGGAAGAGATGCTGAAGCGCGCGCTCAATGTCGGCTTCTCCGGCGGCGAGAAGAAGCGGCTTGAGATCTTGCAGATGGCGCTGTTTCAGCCGGCGCTGGCCATCCTCGATGAAACTGACTCCGGTCTCGATATCGACGCGTTGAAGCTGGTGGCGGAAGGCGTGAACGCGTTGCGCGCGCCGGACCGCGCCATGCTGGTTATCACGCATTACCAGCGCCTGCTGAACTACATCGTGCCGGATCGCGTGCATGTGCTGGCCAAAGGCCGGATCGTTGCCGAAGGCGGCAAGGAGCTTGCGCTCAAGCTGGAAGCGCAGGGCTACGAGCAGATCATCAAGGACGCGGCATGAACGCGCTTCCCAGCCGCAGAGTCGAAGACTGGAAATACAGCGACCTGCGCAACGCGATCGATGCGGAGGTTGTTGCCTCCGCGCCGACAGCGGCGTGGGCGATCGCTTCCAGTTCCGGCGCGGTGGATATCGACGATCTGCCGGCCATCCTGCCGCGCGGCGAGCATGGTGCGATGGCGGAGATCGCTATCACTTCGGCCAAGGCAGGGCCGAGCCTGCGCGTCGGCAAGAATGAAAGTGGCGCGGTGCATTTGAACCTGACCGAAGGCGGGCATGGGCGCGCGCTGATCGTGGTGGAAGATGATGCTTCGCTTGCGTTACAGGAAACGGTGCTGACGGGCGATTTCGCCAATGTCGCCGTCGAGATCATTGTCGGCAAGAACGCGCGGCTGACCCATGTGCGCCATGCGCCGCGCAACGATGCGGTGCAGGTTATCGACTATTCCGTGCGGGTAGCTGCCGGCGGCGTCTATCGCGCGCATTTCGCGAATTTCGGCGGCAAGCTGTCACGTACCGAATTGCATATCGCGTTGGATGGCGAGGGTGCGGAAACGCACCTGTCCGGTGTTGGTCCGCTGAATGACCGCCATGCCGATGTGACCACGCATGTGAACCATGCCAGCGGCAAGACGCAGAGCACGCAGCTTTTCAAATATGTGGCGAGTGGCCAGGCGCGGGGCGTTTATCAGGGCAAGGTCACGGTGGCCGCGGGCGCGAACGGTTCCGACAGCCGCCAGACCGCGAAAGGTCTTTTGCTGGCCGACCGCGCCGAGATCGATCTGAAGCCGGAATTGGAAATCTTCGCGGATGACGTGAAATGCGCGCATGGCGCTGCGGTGGGCGATCTGGATGCGGAGTCGCTGTTCTATCTGCGCTCGCGCGGTATTCCTGAAACCGAAGCCCGCGCGCTGCTGATGCGCGCCTTCATCGGCGATGCGGTCGAGCAGATCGAGGATGAAGCCATCCGCGCGTCGATCTGGCAGGCGGTGGATGCGGCGCTGGAGGGATTGTCGTGACGGCGATCCCCAAGACCATCAAGGCCGGATTCGATCCGAATGCGGCGCGGGCCGACTTCGAGATATTCGCCAAGCCGGTTTACGGCAAGCCGCTGGTCTATCTGGACAGTGCTGCCTCCGCGCAGAAGCCGCGTCAGGTTTTGGACGCGATGCGCGATTTCGCGGCAACCGATTACGCGAATGTCCATCGCGGGGTGCATTATCTCTCCGCGCAGGCCACCGACGCTTATGAAGCGGCGCGCCGAACGGTTCAGAAATTCCTGAACGCCAAGCACGAAGACGAGATCGTGTTCACCAAGGGCGGCACCGAGGCGATCAACCTTGTGTCTTATTCCTTTCTCGCGCCGCGTATCCAGCCGGGCGATGAGATTGTGCTGTCGGTGATGGAGCATCACTCCAACATCGTGCCGTGGCATTTCCTGCGCGAACGGCAGGGCGCGGTGCTGCGCTGGGTGGATGTGCGCGATGACGGTTCGCTCGATATCGAGGCGCTGGATGCCGCCATCGGGCCGAAGACCAAGCTCGTCGCGATCACGCATATGTCGAACGTGCTGGGCACGGTGACGCCGCTGAAGGAGATTGTGGCGCGGGCGCATGCCAAGGGCGTGCCGGTGCTGGCGGATGGTGCGCAGGGCGCGGTGCATGAGAGCGTCGATGTGCAGTTGCTGGATATCGATTTCTATACGATCACCGGCCACAAGCTTTATGGGCCGACGGGCATCGGCGTGCTGTATGGCAAGCGCGCGCATTTGAAAGCCATGCGGCCGTTCAATGGCGGCGGCGAGATGATCCGCGAAGTCTCGCGCGAAGTCGTCACCTATGCCGATCCGCCGGCGCGGTTCGAGGCGGGCACGCCACCGATCATCGAAAGCGTCGGGCTGGCG